>JAGRKY010000409.1 GCA_020442095.1 Bauldia sp. | reverse complement strand
AGGTCGACATCCTGCTCACCCCGTGGGGCACCGGCATGAACCTCGCCGTCGGTCCGACCTTCAACAAATACGGCTATCCGCAGATGGCGGCGACCGCCGCCACCGACCGCGCCTACGAGATGGGCGAGCGCTGGCCGAATTCCTTCTGGATGCTCGGCACCTCGACCATGGGCGCCAAGTCGCTCGCCGAGGTCCTCACCAAGCTCCACGACCAGGGCAAGATCAACAACAAGGTGGCGATGGTCAGCGTCGCCGACGCCTTCGGCATCGAGCTCGCGGCCGCCGCCCGGCCGGTGCTCGCCGACGCCGGCTTCGAGCTCGTCATGGACGAGAGCTATCCGATCACCACCCAGGATTTCTCGCAGATCATCAACACCGCCAAGGGCAGCGGCGCCGACGCCTTCGTCGCCTTCTCCTACCCGCCGGACACGTTCGGCCTGACCGGCGCGGCGATCGCCGGCGAATACAATCCGGCCGCCTTCTACACCGCCGTCGGCACCGCCTTCCCGATCTACAAGGACCAGCTCTTCCACGACAATGTCGACGGCGTTCTGGGCATCGGCGGCGTCAATACCGACGACCCGAAGTTCCAGGATTACCGCAAGCGTCATGTCGCGGTGACCGGCCAGGAGCCTGACCGCTGGGCGAGCCCGGTGACCTATGCCAGCCTCGAGGTCCTCCAGCAGGCGATCGAGCGGGTCGGCAAGATCGACCGCGAGGCGATCATCAAGGAGATCCAGACCGGCACCTTCGACACGGTGATCGGCGAGGTGAAGCTCGACCGCAACGTCAACGCCAATGTCTGGTGGGCCGGGCAGTGGCAGAACGGCGATTTCCACGGCCTCGCCCCGGCCGGCATGGCCGGCGCCAAGGAACCGGTCGCGCCGAAGCCCGCCTGGAAGCCCGCGGGCTGACCGCGCGCAAGGCAGCGGCGACTTCTCATGATCGCGGTCGACATCATCGTCTCCGGGCTGGTCCTTGGAGGTCTCTATGCGATGGTCGCACTGGGGCTGACGCTCCAGTATGGCGTCGCCCGCATCATGAATCTCGCCTATGGCGAATTCGTCGTCGCCGCCGCCTTCGGCGCCTGGTGGCTCTACACCGCCAACGCGATCAGCCCGCTCGCCGGGCTGATCGTCATCGTCCCGCTCGCCTTCCTCGCCAACTGGCTGATCTACCACCTGCTGCTGATGCCGCTGGTCAGGCGGGCGAAGTCGCGCGAGGTGCTCGAGGGCGATTCCATCCTCTTCACCTTCGGCCTGCTCTTCGTCATGCAGGGCGTCATGCTCTCCCTCTTCGGCGGGCAGCTCTACAGCTACTCCTTCCTGCTGGTGCCGCTCGACATCGTCGGCACCACTGTCTCGGCCAACCGCCTCGTCGCCTTCGCCTTCGCCATCGTCGTCGGTCTCGGCCTCTATCTCGCCCTCACCCGCACCCGCGCTGGCACCGCGATGCGCGCGGTCGCGGTCGATCCCCGCTCCGCCCGGCTGGTCGGCATCGACGTGCCGCGAATGTCGGCGCTTGCCTTCGCCCTCGGCGGCGCGCTCTGTGCCGCGGCCGGCGTGCTGATCTCGATGTTCCTGACCTTCAGCGCCTCGGGCGGCGTCCTCTTCACCATGAAGGCGCTGATCGTCGTCATCCTCGGCGGCGTCGGCAGCCTGCTCGGCACGCTGGTCGCCGGCCTCCTCCTCGGCCTCGCCGAGGTCGCCACCGCCCGGCTGATCGATCCCGGGCTGACGCTCGCGGTCAATTTCGCGATCTTCCTCGGCATCCTCCTCGTCCGGCCGACCGGCCTCTTCGGCAGGTCGTCGTCATGACCGCCGCGCGCCTCTGGCAGGCGCCCGTCCTGCTCGTGGTGGTCGCGGCCCTCGCCGCCTTTCCGCTCGTCGCCAACGGCTATTATCTCGCCCTCGGCGTCAGCATGCTGAGCTACATCGTCCTCGCCACCGCATGGGCGCTCTTCTCAGGGCCGACCCGCTATATCTCGCTCGCCACCGCCGCCTTCTTCGGCATCGGCGCCTATACGATGGCGGTGCTGTCCGAGGCGGTGCCGGTCGCGGTCGTCATCGTCATCGCCGCGGTGGTCGGCGTCGCGGTCGCCCTCGTCGTCGGCCTCGCGACGCTCCGCCTCCGCGGTGTCTTCTTCGTGATCTTCACCTTCGGCCTCGCCGAGCTGATCCGCCAGATCGTCACCTGGTACGAGGTCAAGATCACCAGGACGGTCGGCCGCTACATATTCCTCGATATCGGCCAGGAGCAGATCTACTGGCAGCTCCTCGCGCTTGCCGTCCTCGTCTTCGTCGTCGGCTGGCTGATCGGCCGCTCGCGCCTCGGCCTCGCGCTCCGGGTGATCGGCGACGACGAGACCGTCGCCCGCCATGTCGCCATCGACACCACCCGGGCGAAGCTCGTCCTCTTCGCCATCAGCGCCGCCTTCATGAGCGTCGCCGGCGCGGTGATGGCGCCGCGCTGGACCTATATCGACCCGGCCATCGCCTTCAACCCGATGATCTCCTTCCAGGTGGTGATCATGGCGCTGCTCGGCGGCGCGGGGAAACTCTACGGACCGTTGCTCGGCGTCGTGCCGCTGGTCCTCCTCTTCGAGATCATCAACGCCAACTTCCCGAACCACTTCGCCATCGTCCTCGGCGTCGTCTTCATCGTCATCGTCTATTTCCTGCCGGGCGGCGTCGCCGGCCTCTACGACCGCTGGCGCGCCGGCGGCCTTTCCCTGCCGGGACCGGTGGCCCGCCCCCATGCCGCGCCGGGCTCGACGATGCTCGACGTCGTCGGCCTGAGGAAGGCCTTCGGCGGGCTGGTCGCGGTCAACGACCTCGACCTCAGGGTCGAGACCGGCGAGATCCTCGGGCTGATCGGCCCCAACGGCTCCGGCAAGACCACCGCGCTCAACCTCATCTCCGGTGCGCTGAAGCCGGATTCCGGTGACATCCTCTACAAGGGCCGGCCGATCGCCGGCCTCCCCGCCAACCGCATCGCCCGCCTCGGCATCGCCCGCACCTTCCAGATCGTCCGCGTCCTGGAGCACCTTTCCTGCACGGAGAATATCGTCGCCGGCCTCGCCTTCCGTCCCCGGCCGGCCTGGGGCGAGGATGCACGGTACCGGGCGGAGCGCCTTCTCGCCCGCGTCGGCCTCGCCGGGCGCGGCGACGTCCCGGCCGGCGACCTCAACTACATCGACCAGAAGCGGCTGGAGCTCGCCCGGGCGCTCGCCCTCGAACCGGAACTGCTCCTCCTCGACGAGTGGCTCGCCGGCCTCAATCCGAGCGAGCTCGCCATCGGCATCGAGCTCGTCCAGTCGCTGAGGGACGAGGGCCTCACCATCATCATGGTCGAGCATGTC
>JAGRKY010000408.1:9983-12222 GCA_020442095.1 Bauldia sp. | reverse complement strand
TGCCGATCCCCATCTCGCCGATGCAGAGGAGATCGATGCCACCCGCCGTCGCCTCCATGCCGAAGGCCATCGTCCGGGCGCAGCTCACCTCGTCCATGGCGGCTTCGATCGTGATGTCCCCGGTCGGAACGTCGAGGGCGAGATCGAAGACCTTGAGACCGAGATCGAGGGTCAGGCAGATCTGGTTGATCGCCGCGCCGCCGGCCGCGAAATTCTCCACCATCTGCTGCGTCACCGCGCCCGGGAAGGCCGACACGCCGCGGGAAACGACGCCGTGATTGCCGGCGAAGATCGCCACCAGCGGCCGGTCGACGGTCGGCGGTGCCTTGCCCTGCCAGGCCGCGAGCCATTCGACGAGGGTCTCAAGCCGCCCCAGCGCCCCGGCCGGCTTGGTGAGACCGGCGTCGCGCGCCCGCACGGCCGCGACCGCGTCCTGGTCGGCGCCGGGCAGGTTCCTGACGAGGCTGCGTATGTCGTCGAAGGGAAGCGCGGATTCGTTGGGTGACATGCAAGGCTCCGGCCGCCGCCCTCTTGGACGCGGCATGGGGGTGGTTCTATAACCCGAGTCGGACGGATGACAATCAACCGTGGCGGGGCGCCGCTCTCGTGACAGCCGAAAAGCGGCCAGGCATCGACCTTCACTCACTCGGCGAGGATTTCGTGGCCTCGGTCGCCTTCCTGACCCGGCTGCCGGTCCATCGGCTTCGCATGGCCACCGTGGAGCGGCCCGATTTCGCCCGCGCCTCGCGGATGTTCCCGGTCGCCGGCGCGCTGGTCGGCCTCGCCGGTGCAATTGTTCTCGTCGTCGCCTGCAATCTCGGGGTGCCACTCCTCGTGGCAGCGGCGCTCGCCATCGCGACCACGATGCTTGTGACCGGTGGCCTGCATGAGGACGGCCTTTCCGACACCTTCGACGGTTTCGGCGGCGGCGCCGACGCCGCCCGCAAGCTCGAGATCATGCGGGACAGCCGGATCGGCAGCTACGGTGCTTCCGCGCTGGTTTTCTCGATCCTGATACGGGTGGCGGCACTGGCGTCCATCGCGGCGACCTCCTCCTGGGCGGCCGGCCTCGGCCTCGTCGCGGCGGAAGCGGTCTCCCGCGCCGCGATGATGCGGATGTGGTACGACCTTCCCGCGGCGCGGCCCGACGGCCTTGCCCATGACATCGGGCCGCCGGGATCCGAGGCGATGCTGGCCGCCCAGGCGATCGCGCTGGTGCTTGCCGTCGTCCTGGTATGGCCCAGCGCCGGGTTTATCGCCGCGATCACCGGCATTCTCCTTTCCCTCGCGGGTACCTATATCTTCATCCAGTGGACGCGCCGTCAGATCGGCGGGCGGACCGGAGATACGCTCGGCGCCTGCCAGCAGATAGCCCTCGCGGCTTTCCTGACGGGGGTCGCCGCGGCATCCTGAGAGAGACGATCGGAGCTGCGCAAGGTCGTGAGCGACGAACCGCAAAGGCGAAATTCCCTGCTGCCCCGGCTGCTGCTGGGGCTGGCTGTCGTCGCGCTCATTGCCGCCGTAGCGCTGTTCGCCGCCGACGCCGGGATAACGGCCGACGATATCGACCTGCCGCGGCTGGTCGCCCTGCTGGCGATCCTGCTCTTCGTCGGGGCGGGTGTCTTCGCGCGGCCTCTCGGCGCATGGCAGATCCTGCGGTCGATGGCGACGTGGGCTGGCATCATCCTCGTCGTCGCCGGCCTCTATGCCAGCCGCGACGAGCTTGCCGGCTTTGCCGGCCGCCTGCTCGGCTCCCTGGCGCCGGGGATGCCGATAACCGGAAGCCTCGCCGGGGCGGCGGAAGCCGACAGCGTCGCCTTCATCCGCTCGTCGCGGGGCCATTTCGCAGTCCGTGCCACGGTCGACGACAAGCCGATCGCGATGCTTTTCGACACTGGCGCGAGCTTCGTCACGCTCACCGAGGGCGATGCCCAGCGCATCGGCATCGATCCCGCCTCGCTGTCCTATTCGGTGCCGATCCGGACTGCCAACGGCATGATGACCGCCGCAGCCATCACGCTCGACCAGATGAGCGTCGGCCCGATCGCGCAACGCAACGTTCCGGCTTTGGTCGCGCCGCGCGGTTCGCTGGAGCAGAGCCTGCTCGGCCTCTCCTTCCTCAACCACCTGCACGGCTATTCGATATCGGGCGACCGGCTGATCCTGACGCCTTAGGCGGTCACATCAGCGACAGGGCGAAACGGCCGGCGACGACGAGGAGGAATATCCCGAAGCCGAG
>JAGRKY010000408.1:0-9912 GCA_020442095.1 Bauldia sp. | reverse complement strand
ATGACGATCAGCACGCCGACGAGATTGACGAAGCCCAGCGAAAACGGCGGCAGCAGCGGGTTCCCCCAGCCCGCCCAGACATAGCCGAGCATCCCCGGAATCGAGATCAGCACGCCGACGCCCGACGATGTCGCCACCGCCTGGTGGATGGGCCGGCCGTAGAGGGTCATGTAGGTGTTGTTGATGATGCCGCCGCCGATCCCCATCAGCGTCGACAGGAAGCCGATCAGGGCGCCGACGATGGAGCGCGACGGATTTCCCGGGATGTCGGCGCCGAGCTGCCAGCCCTCGCGATGGAAGATCAGCTTCAGCGCGACGCCGAGCGCGATCACCGCGAAGATGCCCCGCAGCGCCCCTCCGGAGATCGACGCGGCGACGATGGTGGCGGCGATCACCCCGATCGGGACGGGAATGATGAGACTGCGGAACAGCGCCATATCGACCGCCCCGCGCCGCTTGTGCGACAGGAAGGACCGGAGCGAGGTCGGAACGATGATCGCGAGCGATGTGCCGACCGCGATATGCATCCGCACCGAGTCGTCGACGCCGAGGTAGACGAGGGCCTGGTAGAGGACCGGCACGATGACCGCGCCGCCGCCGATGCCGAAGATGCCGGCGAGCAGGCCGGACAATGCCCCCGACAACAGAAGTGCGATGCCGAGCTGGATCAGCTCTGCCGACGTGGCGGTGATCTGCATGCTTCCCCGAAAACGAAAGGCGCCAGCCGTCAGGCCGGCTGGAGGTCAGGGATGTCTGTTTCGGACGTTTGGCCGGCAATGTCCAGCCGCCGGTCGGTGACCGCGGCGAGCGCCCGATCCAGGACCTCTATACCGGCGCCGGGTCGCGCGCCCTCGACGGAGAGGATCTGCCGCCAGCGGCGTGCGCCGGGCCGTCCGTGGAAGAGTCCGAGCATGTGCCGGGTGACCTGGGCAAGGCGCGTGCCCTCGGCCAGCCGGTCCTCGATATAGGGAACCATCGCCATGACCGCGGCCACCGCGTCTCCATCCGCCCCGGCGCCGAAGAAGCGCCGGTCGACGTCGAGCAGGATCGCCGGCGTGTGGTAGGCGGCCCGGCCGAGCATCACGCCATCGACATGGTCGAGCTGCGCTGCGGCCTCGTCGAGCGAATGGATCCCGCCGTTGATGCCGACGAAGACATCCGGCAGCCGGCGCTTGAGGGCATGGACCCGGCCGTAGTCGAGCGGCGGCACCTCGCGGTTCTCCTTCGGGCTCAGCCCCTGGAGCCAGGCCTTGCGGGCGTGGACCCACAGCCCGTCGCAACCGGCGGCGTTCACTGCATCCGCAAGCTGGTCGAGCGCCGGACCGGTATCCTGGTCGTCGACGCCGAGCCGGCACTTGACCGTGACGGGAACGCCGACCGCGGCCTTCATCGCGGCAACGCAGTCGGCGACGAGGTCCGGCGTCAGCATCAGGCAGGCGCCGAAGGTTCCCGAACGCACCCGGTCGGACGGGCAGCCGACGTTGAGGTTGATCTCGTCATAGCCGCGATCCTCGGCGATCCGGGCCGCCTCGGCGAGCTTCGCCGGCTCCGAGCCGCCGAGCTGAACCGCGACGGGATGCTCCTCGGGCGCGAAGCCGAGCAGGCGCTCGCGGTCGCCATGGAGGATCGCCTCGGCGACCACCATCTCCGTGAAGAGCATGGCCGAGCGCGTCAGCTGCCGGTGGAAGAACCGGCAATGACGGTCGGTCCAGTCCATCATCGGCGCGATCGCAATCCTGCGCGATGCCGGTAGCTTGGAGCTTTTGCCTGCCATTCCGATTCAACACTTCCACGCGGGAACCGCCCCGGGCCGGCCATCAGCCGCGCGCGGCGGGGCAACAGGATGGTCATCCCGCCCCGGACAAGGGCTTGTCAAGACTACGACAGCGAGGCATGAACAAACCGATACACCGGACACGTTCCTGCACCCGTCCCCTCGCCTCAACAACTCTCGGTCTTCACATGCCCCGTTTCTCGGCCAATCTCGGCTTCCTCTGGCCCGACCGTCCCATCCTCGATCGTGTCGACGCGGCCGCCCGCGCCGGATTCAAGGCCGTCGAGTTTCACTATCCCTATGCCACGCCCGCCGAAGAGCTGCGTGAAGCCTGCGCCCGGAACGGGGTCAAGATCCTCGGCGTCAACACCAACATCGGCGATGGCGCGACGGGACATCGCGGGCTGGCCGCGGTGCCGGGCCGAGAGGCCGAATTCGAGGCGCTTGCCGACCAGGCGATCACCTATTGCAACGCGATCGGCGGGACGGGTGTCCACATCATGGCCGGCCTCGTCGCCGCGGAGGAGCGCGAGGCAGCCGCCGACGTCATCGTCGCCAACCTGAAGAAGGCGACCGCCAAGGCCGCCGATCTCGGCCTGAAGATCCTGCTAGAGCCGCTCAATCCGCGCGACATGCCCGGCTATTTCTATTCACGGGTCGAAGAGGCGGTCGAGGTCATCGACAGGGTCGAGGCTCCGAACCTGAAGCTGATGTTCGACGCCTATCATATCGGGGCGTGCCAGGGAGACGTGCTGACCCGGATGCGGGAGAATTTCGCCAGGATCGGGCATGTCCAGATCGCGGCGGTGCCGAGCCGGGCGGAGCCGGACGAAGGCGAGATCGCCTATGGCCGCGTGCTGCGCGCCCTCGACGGTCTCGGCTATGACGGCTGGGTCGGCGCGGAATATCTGCCGCGTGGCGGCACCGACGAAGGACTCGTCTGGCTCGAAACCCTGGGCATGTCGCTCTGACCCGTCAGGCGGAGTGAGCGAGGGTCCCGGCCAGGGCGCGACGCGTCGCGAGGAATTCGGCGACCTTGTCGGCCGGCAGGCATTCAGCCAGGTAGAAGCCCTGCAGCTCGCGGCAGCCCGCCTGGGAGAGCAGCCGCGCCTCCTCGGCGTTTTCGACCCCTTCGGCGGTGACGTCGAGGTGGAGCGCATGGGCCAGGTCGATCGTCGCCCGCAGCAGCTTCAGCTTGTCTTCATCGCCGGCAATGCCTTCGACAATGGCACGATCGAGCTTGATCTTGTCGAGCGCGAAGGTGCGAAGATAGCCGATGCTGGAATAGCCGGTCCCGAAATCGTCGAGCGCGACACCGACGCCGAGGCCGCGAACCGCGTCGATGGTTCGGCGGATCTGGTCCGGCCGGCTCATCAACTCGCTCTCGATGATCTCGATCTCGAGCCGGTTTGCCGGCAGGCCGGTCTCGTCCAGTATCTTGGCGATATGGCCGTCGACATTGGGATTGCGGAACTCGAGGGTCGATATATTCACGGCCAGCCAGATATCGTCCCAGCCGCGCGCGTCCCGGCACGCCCGCCGCAGCGTCCACTGGCTCAGCGCATCGATCAGGCCGGCCTCCTCCGCGATCGGCACGATGACTTCTGGTGAGACGGCGCCGAACAGACGGCGTTCCCAGCGCAACAGCGCCTCGACCCCGACCACTTCCCGTGTCTTCGCGTCGAAGATCGGCTGGTAGACGAGCGAAAGCGCGTCGTCGTGAAGGGCCCGGCGCAAATCGTCCGCGAGCTCGAGCCGCTCGTGCCGGACAGTGTCGATAAAGGGCTCGTAGACGAAGAACCGGTTCGAGCCCAATGCCTTGGCCTGGTCCATCGCCACGTCCGCGCGCCGCAGCAGCTCCTGCGCCGAGGGATCGATCGTGTCGGCCACCGCGATGCCGACGTTGGCAGCGATCGAAATGATCCGGCCATCGATGGCGAATGGCTCGGCAAGCGCCTCGATGATCTTCCATCCGATATTGCCGGCCACCTCGATCGCCTTGCGGTCGCAGATGACGAAGACGAACTCGTCGCCACCGACCCGGGCAAGGAGACGTCCGTCCGCACAGTCCCTGAACAGGTCCGCGATCTGCACCAGAAGCCGGTCGCCGGTGTCGTGGCCGAAGGTGTCGTCGACGTCCTTGAAGCGGTCGAGATCGACATAGACGGCGGCAACCTTCTCCCCGCCCTTTCGTTTGGCCAGCGCCTCCTCGATCGCCGTCAGCGCGACGGAGCGATTGGGCAGGCCGGTGAGCTCGTCATGGGTCGCCATGTGCCGGGCTTCGGCTTCCTTCCGCTTGATCGCATCGACGCTCCGCCGCGCGATCGCGAGCAGGAAGACCATCACCACGCATACCAGCGCCAGCATGATGAAGACTGCCGGGCTGATCCCCGCCCGCGCCTCGTTGCCAAGCGAACGCGAGGTCCAGCCGAGCGCGGCGATGACGTTTCCGGACGGGTCAGTGACGGGCACGGAAAGGGGGCCTGCCGACTCGGGGTCCACCAGCCTCAGATCTTCGATGAGGTAGTCCTCGCCCAGGCTCGCGACTGTCTCCTGATCGAATGAATGGCTGATCAGCAAAAAACGGGAGGCGGATGGCCGCGGTTCGTAGTCTTTGGAAAACGGAACGATCGGTCCGACCGCGACTTTCGCGAGTCCCCACTTGGTCTTGAGGATGCCCGTGCTCACTGCGTAGGTCTTGCCGTCGCGGGGCAGCGGCGCGATCAGCTTGGCGAGCTGGTCGCCGAAGACCGAAGCCGAACTCTCATCGAGCCGTTCGCCGAAATGGTAGCCGATGACATCGAGCCCCGTCTCGTCGATCACATAGAAGGTATCGAAGAACACGGCGTCTATGGCGGCGGAGACATAGCCCTCGTCGACGAAGTCTTCGTCGATCGTGCCATAGAGGTTGCGGACGGCATCGTCCCAGGAGGCGTAGTCCCGATTGGAGTCGCCCATGCGGCGCAGGCTGACCTGAATCGCCGCTTCGGCCGATCGCGCGGTCAGCCGCTCTTCAATGCGATTGACCTCGTTCGCCATCTCGCCGAGCGAGACGATGACGATGGTGAGCGCGCCGACAAGCACCACCACCGTCGGCAGCAGAATCCGAATCCCAAAGCGTGAAATGATCGACTCGAGTTTCGGCATCTGCCGTTTTCCGCGGATCGAAGCGCCGTAAAACACGCAACGTCACATAAATTCCGCCATGTCTGACTTAAGGAAAGGTGAAGACGGGCGTGCGGCTCGTCGTCCCGGATTCCGGCTCTCCCCTATCGGTCGCCCCAAGGGTCCAGCTTCGAAAGACGCATCCGCCTGCCGGCCCGCCGCCTATCGCGCGGCGGCTTCACGCTTTCCCCTGCCACTGAAGCCGAGGCGCCTTTCTTCCCCGGCGTCGCGAAGCAGTTCCGTGATTTCCTCGGCCGGGACCGGGCGGCTGACCAGGTAGCCCTGGACATATTCGCACTGGACCAGCCTCAGCAGCTTCAGCTGGTCTTCATTCTCGATCCCTTCCGCGATGACCGAAAGGTTCATCGCGTCGCCGAGCGAGACAAGCGACTGGATCAACGCGTTGGCGGTCGCGTTCAGGCCGATGTCGCGGACGAAAGACCGGTCCACCTTGAGGATATCGAAGGGGAACTGCCGCAGATAGCCGATCGAGGAAAAGCCGGTGCCGAAATCGTCGAGCGAGAGCGTGAAGCCCATTTCCTTGAGCTTGGCGAGCTTGCGCTTGGCGATCGTCGGGTTGTTGACCAGGATCCCTTCGGTGAGTTCGAGCTCGAACCGGCTGGGCTCCAGACCGTGGCTGCGGACCGCGTCAAGAAGACCGGTTGCGAAATCCGGGTCGCGGAGCTGAACCGGCGACAGGTTGATGGCCATCTTCATCCCGGGCCAGTTCGCCGCATCCTTGCAGACGCGGTCGACGACGAACCGTCCGATATCGTGGATGAGACCGGTCTCTTCGGCCACCGGAATGAAGGTCGAAGGCGATACGGTGCCAAGTTCCTTCGACGTCCAGCGAAGCAGCGCCTCCATGCCGACGACCGTTAGGTCGTTGGCTCTCACCACCGGCTGATAGAACACCCGCAGATCGCCGAGTTCGATCGCCCTGCGGAGCGACGTCTCGATCTGCTTCTTCTCGAGCGCGCCCGTCTCCATGGTGGAGTTGTAGAGGATCGCCTCCCGCTCGGCGCCGTTCTTCGCGTGATACATTGCGATGTCGGCGCGACGGACGATCTCGCTCGGGGTCAGGCCGGTCCCGCCGGCGATCGCATAGCCGACGGCAACCGTGACGTGGAACTCGAAGCCATGGACGGTGAAGGGCTGGTCCAGGCACCCGACAATCCTGGCCGCGGCGTCGGCAGCCGTCTCGCGTACCGCGTTGCCGATGATCGTCACCGCGAATTCGTCGCCGCCGATCCGGGCGAATCGGGCATCCCCCGGCAGCACGCCGGTCACCCGCCTTGCCAGCGCCTTGACCAGCTCGTCGCCGCCGTGATGACCGATCGAGTCATTCACCGCCTTGAAGCCGTTGATATCCATATAGATGACGGCGAGCTTGCCGTTGGCGCAGGCCTGCTCGTAGTCGGGCGACGCGAGCAACTCGGTGAAACCGGTGCGGTTCATGAGCGCCGTCATGCTGTCCGTACGCGCGGCGATCACGGCTTCCTTCTCGCTTTCGCCCAGCGCGATTGCGACCCGTCGGGCCCGGAAAGCGGTGGTGAAGGCGACGACGCAGAACAGCGCCAGCGCGATGGCGATCGGCAGAAGAACGTTACGAAGCACCGCGTAGCCGGGGGTCGGCGGCGTCCAGACGAAATGGCCGACAGTCTTTCCAAAGATATCTGCGATCGGCGGCGCATCGGCAAACAGCACCTGATTCGGATCGGTCGCCAATTCAATGTGCAGGTCGTCGATGAGGAACGATCGGCCGAGATTGAGCAGGGCTTCTTCGTTGAGCGAAATACCCACGACGAAGAACGGCAATTTCGTCGGGTCCTGCTTTTCTTCTTCGTAGACGGGCGTGACCCGGGATACGGCGATCAGCATTATCGTGCCGTCGACGTCGAGGAAGGCGCTTCTTGCCGCGAAATTCTCGATCGGCATGCCTTCGGCCAGCAACCGGATGCCCCCGATGACTTCCGGCGTCAGAATCTGCTCGGCGGTCCTGTCCTCGCCCAGCACGTAGGCATAGTCGATCGTACCGGCCTGCGAGACGACCGCCATAATGTCGGCGATCTCAGTCTCCTCGACGCTGGACTCGATATTGGTCCGCATCCATTCGTCGTCGCGCTTCACATAGGCATCGTAGAAGTCCTGCCACCAGGCATAGTCGTTGGCGAGCCCGTTGACTCGCCGGACCATCGCCTCGACGCCGCCGACCACCATGGTTTCGGTCGACTTGGCCGCCTGGTCGTTCTGGCGCGCCGCCATCCAGAAGATCGCGACGACGACGGTAACAACCGTTATCACGATGCCTGCAATCAGGTTGAGCGTGATACGGCTCGTTATCCCTTTGTTCATTTCTCGAATGCCCTGCAGCCCACAACTAGGGTCGGGATCATCGGCAGAAACAATTTCGATATGTTTAAGGGAAAACCTCAGCCTAATTGCATTTTTCCCAAGCGGGAATGCTGTCCACCGTCAGGCTGCTGCGTTCAATTCGCCTATAGTCCTACGATTTCGACGTAGCGGATAAGTTCTTCGCCAAACAATTCTATGGAAATGCACTAATAAGTTTTATGCCCTTGATACTGCACTATTTTGCCGAGGCCCGGCGCCCTGGCAGCGTCAACCCGCCGCCCTTTCATCCGATATAGTTAACGCAGTGTTTCCGCACGGGATTTTTGACCCGTGCGGCTCTTTGCCTGCCGCCGTAGCGGGCCTAAATGGTTGACAACCCGTTAACCAACGCGCTTACATTTCGCAGTAATGCGGTAAGGTATTGTTAACTACTACGAGGAGGCGGCGGCGCGGCGCCGTGCAGGTGTTGCACCGAGACATTCCGTCACTTCGTTGCCAGGCGGCCCGATACCGGATGCGCTTCTGAACCGGACATCCCGACTGTCCGGACGAGGGGATATTCGGCGTCCAGTGGCATGAGGTGAAGTGAGTCATGAGTTACACGAATACCCAGCTCGTTGAAGTTCGTGATTTCAGTGCCGAACACAAGGGTGTCTTTGCCAAGGCAAAGATCAAGAAAGACGAGCTGATCGGATTCTTTGACGGCAAGGCCGTCATGGTCGACCTCGACAGCAAGGACGAGCTCGACGTCTTCTGGTGGCGGCAGTCGGTCCATCTCAAGCGTGAAGGGTCCAAGCTCCTCTGCCTCTTGCCGCAGTGGGAGCCGGACGGCGTCGATTTCCTCAACCACAGCTGCCGCCCGACGGCCAGGGTCGAGGACAAGCTCTACGTCTACGCCAACCGCGACATCGAGGCGGGCGAGGAGATCACGGTCGACTACCGCTCCTTCAACCTCGTGCCGGAGGGAATCAAGTGCTGGTGCCCCGAAGGGCGCTGCATGATCTGAGGTCCGGCACGCGCGGGACCGTCAGGCAACAATGCAGGAAGATGGGTTTCCTGAATGGCGGAGGACAACCATCGGCATCGCCCCGGACCGGCAAAGTCAGCCGGCGCTCCCGGTATGATGGAGCTTCCGGTCGGCGTCGGCGTCCTCGTCGGTGGAATAGGTCAGCTCCTCACCCGCGGCGATGTCCCTGAGCGCGAGCGCGGAGACGAACCCCTGGACGGAATGATCTCCCGGTCCGCAGTTGGGGGCGTCGGCATAGTTGAAGTGCCGGGCATTATCGCAGCAAAGAACAAGGCGGTTCAGCCCCTGCTCGACGTAGCAATAAAACAGGACAGCCTCGCGCTCGAGAGGATTGAGGGTTGCGAGTTCTTCGTCGGAAAACACCTGATCGAAGCCTGGCGTGAATTCCCAGACGCGGGTCCCCCTGGCTATGGAATTGCGGGCGAAAATCCCGATTCCGTGGATCGGACTCCTGTCGAGATAGTTCGGCACCAGCATCATTTCGGCGAGTCCCCGGCAAAGCATGAACGGCAGCCCCTTATAGCCAGGTTGACTTCAGCTTCGCCAGGAAAGAGCCCTTCCCTGGTCAAACCGCACGGCTTGAGCACATGAGCCTCGCGGAGGAGAAGCAGACAACGGGAAGGGTCGCGATCGCGCGCGCGCCGGCACACCGGGCGCCTGCAGTCGCGAGACAGGACAACGTCCCGATTGATCGGGATTCGACCCGTTTCAGGCTGACGTGGCCTGTCATCGGTGTCTTGGTCCTGATCGCGATCGAGTCCGTCATTTCCGCGTTCAGCTATCCCTATTTCTCGCTGGCTCTTGAGAAATACGGGTTGTCGAACTGGCTGATCGGGCTCAATGCCTCGTTCGCCGGCGCCGGCATCCTGTTCGTCGGTCCGTTCCTGCCGCGACTGATCGCGGTCATCGGTCTGTCGCGCTTCGCGGCCGCGATGTACGCACTGCCCTTCCTCTGCTTCGCGGCGATCTTCGCCTTCGACAACGTCGTCGTCTGGTTCGCGTCGCGTTTCGTCATGGGCGCCTGCTTTGCCGCACTCTGGGCGACAACCGAAATCTGGCTGAACGGCGTGGTCAACGACCGTCAGCGGGGCCGCGCCATGTCGCTGGCGATGGTGCTCTATACCGGCGCCCAGTTCGTCGGGCCGCTTATGATCAGCGCAACCGGGGTCATCGGATTCTGGCCCTTCGTGCTGGCGATGATCCCGCTTGCCGCAGGGACCCTGATCGCACTCTCCATCCGCGACCGGCCTTCGAGCGCGCCGGAAGACTCCCGGATGAGCAGTGGCGGGCTCGGCTTCCGTGCGGCCTTCTCACTGGCGAAGTCGCTGATCATCGCGTCCTTCCTCGTCGGCGTCGCATCGACGGCGATCTACAGCCTCCTGCCGCTGTTCGGGGTCGCCCAGGGCCTGAGCGACGAGGCGGCTTCGAGCCTCGTCGCCATCTTCAGCCTCGGCGAAGCCGTGCTTGTCGGAGTTGTCGGGATTCTTGCCGATCGCTACGGCCGCTGGAAGCTCCTGCAGCTATGTGCGATCCCGACCCTCGCCATCGCGATCGCCCTGCCCTTCGTCGCCAACGTCATCCCCGCCCTCGC
>JAGRKY010000407.1 GCA_020442095.1 Bauldia sp. | reverse complement strand
AGGGCCTGTGGTGGCTGCAGGTGACGCTGACCGGCAAGGAGGCGCATACCGGCTCGACCCCGATGCCGATGCGCAAGAATGCCGGCCTCGGCTTCGCCCGGATCGCCGAAATGGTCCAGACCGTCGCCATGGAGAACCAGCCGGCGGCGGTCGGCGGCATCGGCCATGTCGACGTCTATCCGAATTCCCGCAACGTCATCCCCGGCAAGGTGGTCTTCACCATCGACATCCGCTCGCCGAACCAGGCGACGCTCGACGGCATGAAGGCGAAGATCGAGGCCGAGGCGCCGAAGATCGCCGAGGCGCTCGGCCTCGGCATCGAGATCGAGGTCGCTGGCCATTTCGATCCCGTCACCTTCGACCCCGGCTGCGTCAAGGCGGTGCGCGATGCCGCCGACCGGCTCGGCTATTCGCATATCGACATCGTCTCCGGCGCCGGTCATGACGCCTGCTGGATCAACAAGGTCGCGCCGACCGCGATGGTGATGTGTCCCTGCGTCGACGGCCTGTCGCATAACGAGGACGAGAATATCTCGAAGGAATGGGCGGCCGCCGGCGCCGACGTGCTGTTCCACGCCGCGCTGGAAACCGCGGAGATTGTCGAATGAGGCAATCTCCACTCCGCCGGACCCGCCGGCCTTATTCACCACCCCTTATGTTAGACGCATGCTTCCCATGCGATACGAGTGCTGCCGAGCTGCGGCAGGAGGAGAAGATTTCATGATGACTGACCATCGCGACGTCCTGATGGACATGTATCGCGCCTTCAACGAGCGCGACATGGAAAGGGCGACGGAGTTTCTGGCGCCCGACGTCGACTGGCCGAATGCCGAAACCGGCGGCCGCGAACACGGCCGGACAGCGGTTCGCGCCTACTGGGAAAAGCAGTGGACCGGGACCAATCCGCGGATCGAGCCGCTTGAGATCGACGTCGTCTCCGAGAAGACGGCGCGGGTCCGCGTCCACCAGTTCATCTGCGCGCTCGACGGGGCCGTCCTCGACGACCGGAAGCTTGAGCACCTCTACACCTTCGATGGCAATTTCGTCAGCCGGATGGTCATCCTGGCGGCCGAGGACAGTTCGGACGACGATGGCGACGACTACGGTGGCGACGACGGCGGCGAAGGCTGAGGCTGAGCCGGACCGGCCCGAGCCGGCGGGGCAGAACGAATACTGAGATCGAGAAGGAGACGAGTATGTCCACAGTGATCAAGGGCGGGACGATCGTCACTGCCGACACCACCTTTCCCGCCGACATCCTGATCGAAGGCGAAACCATCACCGCGATCGGCAAGGACCTCACCGGCGACACGGTGATCGACGCCGCCGGCTGCTACGTGATGCCCGGCGGCATCGACCCGCATACCCATATGGAAATGCCCTTCATGGGCACCCATTCGGCCGACGACTTCCATTCCGGCACTCGCGCCGGGGTCTCCGGCGGCACGACGATGATGGTCGATTTCGTCCTGCCCGATTTCAACCAGTCGCTGATCGACGCGCTGCAGGCCTGGCACCAGAAGGCGGGCAAGGCCGTCACCGACTACTCCTTCCACATGGCGATC
>JAGRKY010000406.1 GCA_020442095.1 Bauldia sp. | reverse complement strand
GCATGATGCCGTTGGCGTCGGCGACTGCCATCAGGTCGGCCATGCTGGTCGGGAAGAGGGCGAAGGCGACCGCCCAGTCGCCCGACGCGACGCGCTTTTCCAGTTCACCCAGGCCGCGGCCGCCGCCGACGAAGTCGATGCGCTTGTCGGTGCGCGGATCGGTGATGGCGAAGAGCGGCTCGATGACGTTGCGGGTGAGCAGCGTGATCGGCAACCGGCCGATCGGATCAGCCGCGGGAACGTCGCCTGCCGGGAGGGTGAGCCGGTACCATCTGCCGTCGAGGACCATGCCGAAGACATTTGGCGCGTCGGGCTCGACGGGCGTGTCGGACGGCTCGACGGTCAGGCGCTTTCCGAGTTCGGCGAGGAAATCACCGGCGCTGCGGCCGTTGAGGTCGGCGATGACCCGGTTGTAGGCGAGGATCGTCATCTCGTGGTCGGGGAAGGTGACGGTGAGGAAGGCGGCGTTCGGCCCGTCATGGTCGCCGCGCGCCTCGGCCACCCGTTGGGCGGCGGCGGAGCGGTGATGGCCGTCGGCGATATAGAGGGCGGGGAGGGCGTCGAATGCGGCGGTGAGCGCCGCGATGGTTTCCGCGGACTCGACCACCCAAAGCTGGTGGGTGACGCCGTCCGGCCAGGCGACATCGATCACCGGCTCACCTTCGGCGGCGGCAGCGAGCATCGCGTCGATGGCCGGGGCGGCGGGATAGGCGAGCATCACCGGCCCGGTCTGGGCGCCGACCGCCTCGATCTGACGGACGCGGTCGTCTTCCTTTGCGGGGGTGGTCAGCTCGTGCTTGCGGATGCGGTTGCTGGCATAGTCGGCAATCGAGGCGATCGCCGCGAGGCCGGTCTGAACACGGCCCTGCCAGGTGAGGCGATAGACATAGTAGCGGGGCGCGTCGTCGCGGACGAGGATTCCGTCCGCGATCATCCGCTCGAGGTTTTCGGCTGCCCTGGCGTAGACTTCCGGCGCGTAAGCGTCGATGTCGGGCGCGAGGTCGATCTCCGGCTTCGAGACATGGAGGAAGCTCCACGGCTTTCCCGCGGCGCGCTCACGCGCCTCGGCGCTGGAGAGAACGTCATAAGGCGGCGCCAGCACGTCGGCGGCCCGTCCCGGCGCAGGACGCAGGGCACGGAAAGGTTGAATGAGGGGCACGGGCACTTACGTCCTTGCGTAGCGGATGGCGCCGGTTTTAGTGATCGTTGGTGACGGGTTCAACTCCCCGTCGCCGGTATCGGCGCTGGACCGGCCGAATCGCAGAGAAGACGCGGCATGACGGACGCCATTCTCATCGCAGGGCCGACGGCAAGCGGCAAGTCGCGGCTGGCCATAGACATTGCCCGGCGGGAGGGCGGCGTCGTCATCAATGCCGATTCCATGCAGGTCTATGGCGAATTGCGGGTGCTTTCGGCGCGCCCGGACGAGGTCGATCTCGCCGCGGTGCCGCACGATCTCTACGGCCATGTTCCGGCGACGACGCGCTATTCGGTCGGCCACTGGCTGAGCGATGCCGCCGCGGCGCTCGACCGGGCGAGGGGAGACGGCCGGCTACCGATCTTCGTCGGCGGGACCGGGCTTTATTTCCGCGCCCTGACCGAGGGGCTGGCGAGCATCCCGCCGGTCCCGGCCGCGGTCAGGCAGCGGCTTGCCGACGAGACGCGCGACCTCCCGTCCGAGGACCTGCATGCCCGGCTCGCGGCCACCGACCCGGAGACCGCGGGCGAGGTGCGGCCGTCCGACCGGGCGCGCATCTGCCGGGCGCTGGAGGTGCTCGAGGCGACCGGCCGGCCACTCGCCGCGTGGCGCAAAGGGCCGGGCGCGCCGCCGCTGGTCGGCGCCGACGTCCGCCGGATGGTGATCGCGCCGGACCGGGCCTGGCTGCACCATCGCATCTCGATGCGGGCGGATGCCATGCTGCATGATGGCGTGCTCGATGAGGTGCGGCGGCTGCTCGGACTCGGCCTCTCGCCGGAACTGCCGGCGATGAAGGCGATCGGCGTCCGCCATTTCCAGGATCATCTGGAAGGGGATCTGTCACTCGACGAGGCGATCGTCGGGGTCAAGACCGAGACCCGCCGCTATGCCAAGCGGCAGGAGACCTGGTTCCGCAACCAGATGCCGGACTGGCCGCGGGTTGCGCCGCCGGGGCAATGATCGCAAATAAGTCGTTGACCGGGCTTGCCGGCGTCCCTATCTTGCGCCGCAGCTAATGGAGCATGTGAAGCAATGACGGCGAAATCCGTCCTCGTAATCATGGAGCGTACCGCCACGATGGCTTGAGCCGTCGCGATTGGTGGTGCGCTGACAGGGCCCGGAAGGGCCTTTTTTTATGGCGAAACGGGAAGGGTCGATAGGGACCGGAGTGGCGAGATGAAACGGAAACAGGACGGCGCAAGCAGGCACGGCGAGCGAATGACGGGCGCGGAGATGGTGGTCCAGGCGCTCGCGGATCAGGGCGTGGAGCATGTCTTCGGATATCCCGGCGGCGCCGTACTCCCGATCTATGACGAGATCATCCAGCAGGACCGGTTCAAGCATATCCTCGTCCGCCACGAGCAGGGCGCCGGGCATGCGGCGGAAGGCTATGCGCGCTCGACGGGCAAGCCGGGCGTCGTTCTGGTCACCTCCGGTCCCGGCGCGACCAACATGGTCACCGCGCTGACCGACGCGCTGATGGATTCGATCCCGATGGTCTGCCTGACCGGTCAGGTGCCGACCCACCTGATCGGCACCGATGCCTTCCAGGAATGCGACACGGTCGGCATCACCCGGCCC
>JAGRKY010000405.1 GCA_020442095.1 Bauldia sp. | reverse complement strand
AGCGCTCGAAGTCCTCCTCCTCGCTCGTCAGCCTCTGGATGACCGCCGCGACGGTATCGCTGCTCGGAAAGGAGAAGGTTTCGCCGATCATCAGTCCGCCGGCCGTGTCGTCGGCATATTCGACGAGCCGCATCACCTCGGCGGCTTCCTCCGGCTCCATCTCGGCGAGGATCGCCTCGGCGTCCTCCTGCTCGAGCTCGCCGACGACGTCCGCCTGGATGTCGGAATCGAGCTCCTCGATGATCACGGCGGCATCGCCGGCATCGAGATGCTCGACGAGGTCGACCGCCTGTTCGTTCGGCGCCTCGGTGATCAGTTCCGCCGCGAGCTCCGGCGGCAATGCGGTGAGGACGCTGGTCCGCTCGTCCGGTTCGAGCTGGAGCAGCGCGCGCAGGCCGTCGCTGAGGCTCAGTTCCTCGAAGATCGCGGCGAGACGCTCCGGCTCGCCGGCACCCAGCGCTTCGCGCAGGGAAACCCACGGCTCGTCCGGATCGAAAAGCACCGGGGCCGCTTCAGCCTCGATCACGTCGGCCGTGTCGTCTTCCTGCATGGCTGCCTCCTGCCGCGGATACTGGCCGCGGACCGAGCTTAGGTCCGATCAGTTATCCCTCGGTTATCTGGACCGGCTTCGGCCGACGTCGAGGGCAAGGGCCGGGACTTCGCCCGGATGCGGCGGCGGAAGCCGCTAGAACAGCGCCGGGATGACCGAGGCGATGAGCAGCACCGCCATCGTCACGTTGAAGATCCGTCGCCGGCGGTTGTCGGAGAGGAAGCGGGCGATCGCCGTCCCGAACAGGCACCAGACGACGCCGTTCGGCAGGCAGACGAGGCCGAACATCGCCGCCACGATGCCGAGCTCGGTCAACGGATCGCCGCCCGGCGTGGTGAACAGCGTCGTCGCGCCGAGCACCAGCGCCCACGCCTTCGGGTTCACCCACTGGAAGGCCATGGCCTCGATGAGGTTGAGCGGCCGCGACCGCACGGTCGTCGTGTCCGGCCGGCCGGCCTGCGAAATCCGCCAGGCGAGGAAGAGGAGATAGGCGAAGGCGAGATACTTCAGGATCTCGTGCAGCGTCGGATAGGCGTCGAAGATGCCGCCGAGCCCGAGCCCCATCGCAACGATCATCAGCGGGAAGCCGAGCGCGATGCCGAAGACATGCGGCATCGTCCGCGCCAGCCCCCAGTTCGCACCGGAGACGAGCACCATCAGGTTGTTCGGTCCGGGCGTCGCGGTGAAGGCGACGACGAAGCCGAACAGCGGCAGGAGCGTCTCAGCATTCATGACGTCGGGGATTATAGGTCAATATTACTGACCTTTCTAGATACCCGGCCCGAATGCCATCGGCGCGCCGCGCAAGGCAAATCCGCGCCCGGCATCTTGAGCCGGCGTCGTGAAAAGAGTAGTTCCCTCTGAAACGAGGGGCAAAACTTGCATTTCTTGATCCTGGGTCACGGGGCTTCCGGCTCCGCGGCGCGTTGTCAGAACCACTTCGGCCGACCGGCTCGACCCATCGATGCGGTCGATCGGCTTCCGCCCCTTCCCCGCAGGCCGCGCTCCGGCGCGGGCTGCCGCATGTCGGCGGCATAAGGGCCGCCAGCACTTTCCGCATCGAGACATCCAAGGAGAGAAGACAAGCCATGAAACTGCTCCGCTTTGGTCCTGCCGGCCGCGAGAAGCCCGGCATCCTCGACAAGGACGGCGTCATCCGCGACCTGTCGGGCATCGTCGAGGACTTCACGCCCGCCACCCTGGCCGCCGGCGCCATCGCCAAGGCGAAGAAGGCCGACATCGACAGCCTGCCGAAGGTTTCGCCGCGCACCCGCATCGGCCCCTGCGTCGGCGGCGTCCGCAATTTCATCGCGATCGGCCTGAACTACATCGACCACGCCAAGGAGACCGGCTCGCCGATCCCGAAGGAGCCGATCATCTTCAACAAGGCGCCGAGCTGTATCGTCGGCCCGAACGACACGGTGGTCCTGCCCAGGGGTTCGAAGAAGACCGACTGGGAAGTCGAGCTCGCCGTGATCATCGGCAGGGGCGGCAGCTATATCGACGAGAAGAATGCGATGTCCCACGTCGCCGGCTACGCCGTCTGCCATGACGTCTCCGAGCGCGAATACCAGATCGAGCGCGGCGGCCAGTGGACCAAGGGCAAGGGCTGCCCGACCTTCGGCCCGCTCGGTCCGTGGCTCGTCACCCGCGACGAGATCAAGGACGTCCAGAACCTCAACATGTTCCTCGACGTCAACAAGAAGCGGATGCAGACCGGCAACACCTCGACGATGATCTTCGGTGTCGCCCATCTGGTGAGCTACCTCAGCCAGTTCATGCTGCTCGAGGCCGGCGACGTCATCACCACCGGCACCCCGCCCGGCGTCGGCATGGGCATGAAACCGAAGCCGCGCTACCTCAAGGGCGGCGAGACCGTCACCCTCGGCATCGACGGCCTCGGCGAGCAGACCCAGAAGGTCGTCAAGTACAAGAAGTAGCAGGAGCGGCTTCGCCGCTTTCCGCGAACGGGGTGGCGCCGGTCTTCCGGCCCCACCCCTCCCAGGCGGTCCGATGACCCAGCCCTACGACGTCGAATTCGCCAGCCAGCAGTACCAGGAATGGCTGGCGGCGCTGAAGGAGACGGCGTCCCTCGTCACCCACAACCAGTCCCAGGCGATGATGCGGGCGGTCATGCACCGCCTCCGCCGGAGCCTCGCGCCGGACGATGTGCTGGCCGTCGCCAACGCGCTGCCCGCCCTTCCCCGCGGCATCTTCCTCGATGGATGGTCGCTCGACGAGGAGCGGTTCACGCCGGCTTCCGCAAAAGCCTTCACCGCGGCGGTCGCCGACGACCTCAAGGCCCATCACGTACCGCCCGATACGATCGTCGCCGATGTCTTCGCCGTCTGGTCGCGCCACCTCGACGGCCGCAAGGCCGCGATCGTCGCCGCCCGTCTCCCCGATGTCCTGAAGCCGCTCTGGCCCGCCGGTTCGGATTGAGGGGCTGCGGAAGCCGCCCGCGTCAGGACCGCGGCTTGTCGTTCTCCGCTCCCGCCACCTCGGCCAGCACCTTTTCGAGGACGCGCGCGGCCTCGCGGCGTTCCTCCTCCGACATCGCGGCGATATTGGCGTCGACGGCGAACTTGGCGTGGTGCTCCGATATCCGCCCCGGCTGCGCCGCCATGTCCTCGCGGCTGTCGATGACGCGATAGGTCTTCACCGGGCGCGCGATGCCCTTGACGGTGATCGTGTCGCGCTCGTCGCAGGCGATCTCGTCGCTTACCAGCCCGAAAGTCTCCTCGGAGATCAGGATCGTGCCGGGCTCGGCCGCGCTTTCCAGCCGCGAGGCGAGGTTCACCGTGCCGCCGATGATCGTGTAGTCCATCCGGTTCTCGCTGCCGAAATTGCCGACCGTGCAATAGCCGGTGGTGATGCCGATCCGGCAGCGCAGCGGCCGGGTCAGGCCGGCGTTCCGCCAGATGTCGGCGAGCTCGTCGAGGCGCTTTTGCATGGCGATCGACATCCTCACGCAGGCAAGCGCATCCTCCTTCAGCCCGCGCGACACCGGATCGCCGAAGAAGATCATCACCGCATCGCCGATGAACT
>JAGRKY010000404.1 GCA_020442095.1 Bauldia sp. | reverse complement strand
CGCATCCGCCAGATCGAAGCCAAGGCCCTCCGCAAGCTGAAGCACCCGAGCCGGTCACGGAAGCTGCGGTCGTTCCTGGATAACTAGAGTGGATTTGCGTTGGCCCTGATCCGTCGCTTTGAACAGAAAAACATGGAGCGAAACTCGCTCCACGATGAGATCAGTGCCACCTACACGGTGTTTCAGTACGATGACCGCGTGTTAGTGCAAATCGACACCTACGGACGCGATACGAGAGAGATGCCCGGCAAGAAGAGTCAGACGATCCAGTTGGATCGACAAGGCGCTGAGCAACTCTTTGGAATATTGAAGTCGGCCTTTCACTTCGACTAGCCCCGCACCTCCACCGTCATGGCCGGGCCGTCAGCCCTCGGGCTTGACCCGAGGGTCAGCCCGGCCATCCATGCCATGACCGCGCCGCGCACACGAACGATGCCGGCGAAGTCTGGACCGCTCCGGAACGGATGCCCGGGTCAAGCCCGGGCATGACGCAGTGTGTCTACCAGGGCTACTCCCTGCACGCGCGACCAGCGCCCCGCCTCGCCATCCTGAGGTGCTCGGGCGTTAGCCCGAGCCTCGAAGGACGCACAGCCCCCCTCAGCCCGCGCCCCGGCCTCGCACCCCCCCTACGGCTCGACCAGCTCCACCCGCCGGTTGAGCGCGCGGCCGGCGTCGGTCGCGTTGGAGCCGACCGGCGCGAGGTAGCCGACGCCGGCGGTCGCAAGCCGCGCCTTGGGGATGCCGTAGTCCGCGGTCAGCGCCGCCGCCACCGCCGCGGCGCGCTTCTGCGACAGCGTCATGTTGTAGTCATAGGCGCCCTGGCTGTCGGTATGCCCGACGATGATCACCTTGAGGTCCGGCGCCCCGGTCAAGAGCTTCGCGATCTCGTCGAGCGTCGGCTTGCTTTCCGGCTTCAGCGTCGCCTTGTCGGTGTCGAAATAGATGCCGTAGAGCGCGATATGGCCGACGTCGCCGAGCCCCTTGGCCATCGCCGCCGCGTCGACCATCTTGTTGGCCATCGCGCCGACCTCGGTGACGACGAGCTGCGCGGTGATCTCGCCGTTGTTCTGGCTGGTGATCACCGTCGCATAGGTCTCGCTGCCGTCCTCGCCCGCCTTGTGGCCGGCATAATAGTCGTAGTCGAAGCCGTCGACCCACATCAGCGGGATCGGCAGCACGTCGAGCGCCTCGCTGAACGGGATCTCGCCGCAGTCGTCGGCGCCGCAGGAGAGCAGCGTCTCGAAGCCGGCGCCGGAAAGCTGCGCCTCGAAGTTCCGCGCCACCTCCAGCATCGAGGGGCCGGCACCGGTGCGATAGGCGATGCGGGTCACCCTGCCCTCCGGCCGCCGCTCGTCGGTCGGCTTGCCATCCTTGAACGGCGCCGCCTGCAGCCGCGTCGCGTCGAAATCCTTGACCTCGTAGCCGGTGATCACGCTGCCGTCGAAACGGCCGATCCCGGGATAATCGGCGGAGCCCGCCACGTCCCCGTCCTGGGCGTGAGCAAGCGGCAACGGCGCGGCGAGCGCCGCGAGCAGAACAAGCGAAGCAAGACGAAATCGCAGCATGGCGATGGCCTTTTTGTGCTGAAGGGATGGCGATGGTGTCCCCGTCCCGTGGCGGGAAAAAGGCGGAAGTTGCAGGCACGTGAAACGACGCTCTTGTCGTTCATGGACCGACCAATCCCCTCCGCCATCCTGAGGTGCCCGCCGCATCGCGGCGGGCCTCGAAGGACGCACCTCCAGCCGCGCACCCTCCGCCGTCATGGCCGGGCTTGACCCGGCCATCCATGCCATGACCACGCCGCGCTCAGCGAAGAAGCACGGCGAAGACTGGACCGTTCCGGAATGGATGCCCGGGTCAAGCCCAGGCATGACGGGGGTGTGGTGGAAACGGGCGGCGCGAGGCCGCGCAAAGCCCCCTACCCGCCGACCTGCTGCTGGAGGGCGGTGAGCGCGGCGCGGGTCTCGTCGTCGACCTCGCCGTCCGGCTCGCCGGTCATCAGGCCGTGGCCGATGAGGTAGCGCTCGATCTCGGTCAGCACCTCGACCGGATAATTCTCCGGGTGGTCGCGGAACTGGTCGAAGGTCCAGCTGTTGCGGGCCTGCATCGCCTGGATGAAGAGGTCGGCGGCGCGGCGCAGGTTCTTCTCCGTGCCGGAGCCGTCCTTGTAGGCGACCGCGAGGTTGTGCATCGCGACCGTGTTGCCGAGATTCGCCGCCTTGGTGTACCAGTCGACCGCGGCGGCGGGATCGGCCTCGGTGCCGGTGCCGTTGGCGTAGAAATAGGCGAGCGAGGCCATCGACTGGGCGTTGCCGGCCTCGGCGCCCTTCAGGTACCAGTCGAAGGCCTTCTCGAGGTCGACCTCGACGCCGCGGCCCTTCTCGTACATCAGGCCGAGATTGGCCATGCCGATGGCGTTGCCGGCGGCGGCGCCCTTCAGGTACCAGTCGATCGCCTCGTCGTAGCTCTGGTCGACGCCCCAGCCGTTCTCGTACATGAAGCCGAGGTTGGTCATCGCCCCGGCATTGCCGATCTCGGCGCCCTTGCGGTACCACTCGACCGCAAGCCCGAGATCCTGCGGCCCGCCCTGGCCGTTGGCAAAGAGGTAGCCGACCGAGGCCATGGCCGGGCCATTGCCGGCCTCCGCTCCCTTGAGGTACCACTCCCGCGCCTTGAACTTGTCGAGCGGCACCCCGCGCCCGCCGTCATACATATAGGCGAGGTTCGCCATCGCCGCGGCATTGCCGAGCGCGGCCGCCTTCTCGTACCACTGGCGCGCCTGCTCGAAATCCTCGGTGACACCCCGGCCATACTGGTAGAGGATGCCGAGGTTGGTCATCGCGGCCGGGTTGTCGAGTTCGGCCGCCTTCTCGTACCAGCCGCGCGCCTCGCGGAAGTCGCGGCGCACCCCCTGCCCGCCCTCGTACATCAGGCCGACATTGACCATTGCCGCGCTGTCGCCGAGCTCCGCTGCCTTTTCGTAGAGCTGCCGCGCCTTGACGTAGTCGACCTCGACCCCGCGCCCGAAATTGTAGAGCCGGGCAAGGTTGTTGATCGCCGAGGCGAAGCCCTTGTCGGCGGCCTTCTCGAAGAGGGCGCGCGCCGCGTCGATGTCCTGCGGGCCGCCGGCGCCATCCTGATACATGATCGCCAGCGCGTTCATCGCCAGCACGTTGCCACCATCGGCCGCCTTCGCATACCAGTCCTGCGCAACGACGAAATCGCGCGCGACGCCGTCGCCGTCGTAATAGAGCCCGGCGAGGTTCCCCATCGCCGTGACGTTGCCGGCTTCGGCGCCCTTGCGGTACCAGTCGGCCGCCGCGGCATAGTCGACCGGCACCCCGGCGCCGGTGTCGTAGAGAAGGCCGATGTTGTTCATGGCGATCGCGCTGCCGGCATCCGCCGCCGCACGGTAGCGCGCCAGCGCCTCGTCGAAGCGCCCCGCCGCATGGTAGGCGCGGCCGAGCTCGAAGACATAGCGCCGCTCGTCAGGCGCCACCTCGATCGCCGCGCTGCAGGCGGCGATCGCCTCGTCGGCATCCGCGCCGAGCAGCGACAGCGCCGTCCCTTCGACATCCGCCGGCCTGTCGCCATCATAGGAGTGGGCGGCAAGCCGGTCGCAAGTCTGGCCGGAATCCTCGTTGGCGGGAATCGCCGAGCGGTCGGCCCGCGCCATCATCTGCGCACCGACGGCCGAGCCGTCACCAACCGTCGCGAGCCTGTCGCCGGATCCCCGGCCGCTCGCCACCAGCCGCTGCCGGCTCGCGGCCGCGGCCTTGCAGTAGGTCTCGCCGGAGCCTTCGGCCGGGCAGAATTGCAGGAAGGCGTCCCATGCCTCGACGGTGCTGAGCCGCTCGGCGCTGCGGAAGGCATCCGCCAGTTCCGTCTCCCGGGAGCTGGCGAGTTCGTCCCGCAGCCGCGCGATCGTCTTCGCGTCCGGCACGATCGGCACCGTCGCGGTCGCGGCACCGACGATGATCGCCTGCTGGCGGTTGCCGGTCGCGCCGGCGACCCCGCTGCGCAGGTCCTGGAGGAAGGTATCGAGCGCCAGCGCCGGCGTCCCGAGGCGCGAAAGCACGGCGGCGGCATAGGGGCTGTTGCGGTCGCTGCCGGACCCGCCGACCGCATAGGCAACCACCACCCGCTGCGGCGGATCGAAAGCCACCAGGCCGGGCTTGAGCACCCGCATCCGCAGCGACCGCTTCATCGTCGCAACCTGCGGATCGTCGTCCGTCGCCGCGAGCATGACCAGGCGGATGTTCTTTGCCCCGTCGACGGCGGTTACGAAGCGCGACAGCGGCACTGCCTCGTCGTCCACGTAGGTGTCGCGCTCGAGGTGTGCATCGACCGGCACGAGGTAGTTCACGCCATCCACCGCGAGCGCGTGACCGGCGAAATAGATGACCGCGACCGAAGCGCCGTCCGCCCGTTCGTCGAAGTCGCGGAGCGCGCGGCGCAACCCGCGCGCCTCGACGTCCTCCAGGCGGGTGACCTCGAAGCCGATCGCGCCAAACGCCTTGGCCAGGTCTTCCGCGTCGTTGACCGGCTGGGCGAGCATCGGGGCCGCAACGTAGTTGCTGTTGCCGATGATGAGCGCGATCCGCTCCCCGGCGGCGAGGCTCGCCGATGCGTGGCCGGAGATGCCGGCGGCAAGCGCCAGCGCGAGAAAGGTCCGGAGAGGTTTCGTCAGCATCATCTGCGCCTGTCCTCTAGGAACGCGATGGCCCATTCGCGACAATCGACCATGCGGGTCGAACGATTATGCGGTTCGGGCCCGGCCCTTGCCAAGACATCGCCAGGGCCGGCAGCTTATTCCGGGGCGATCTCCCAGGAGATGTTGGCGTTGGCGGTCATCTGGCGCTCGCCGGGCATGATCGGCACGGAATCGGAAACGGCGCGCATCTCCGCGCGGGCGAAGGCCGGTCGGCCACTCGAGGCATTGATGTCGAGAATACGCACCAGCCGCACGCCGGCTGCTTCCGCCATCAGCTCGCCCTGCTTCCTGGCGTCGGCGATCGCCTGTTTGAGCGCCTCGTCGGATGGCGTTTCGGGGTCCGAGACGTCGAACTGGATGTCGTTGATCCGGTTGGCACCGGCCGTCACCACCTTGTCGAGCACGGCGCCCGACTGGGCAAGGTCGCGGATCGTCACCCGGACCTCGTTGGAAACCTGGTAACCGACGACACGCGGGGGCTTTTCAGAACCGCTGCTCGACGACCGGTACGGCTTGCCCTCGTAGATCGCGTTGACCGAGAAACCGCTGGTCCCGACATCGGTTTCCTTGATTCCCTCGCCGAGGATCGTCTTGATCACCTTGCGAAGGTCGGCGCTGTTGGCGTCGAGGGCTTCGCGCGCCGTTTCGGCCTGCGAAACGACGCCGATGGTGACGATCGCGATGTCCGGCACCACCGACACCGACCCGGCGCCGGAGGCGCTCAGCGTCGCGATGCGCGGTTCGTCGGCAAGGGCGGGCATGGCGAGCGCGACCAGGATAGCGGTAGCGGCAGCGAATTGTCTCACGAACGGCACTCCTTCGGCACAACCGGCGCAGAAGCTCGCAAGTTAATCTGACGGCATTACGGCGAAAGATTTGCTGGCTGCCGCGATTCCCCCTATACCGCAGCACGCGCCAACAAGGGCCTGTAGCTCAATGGTTAGAGCCGGCCGCTCATAACGGTCTGGTTGCAGGTTCGAGTCCTGCCGGGCCCACCACCATTTCCAGCGATTTCGGGCCGGCGCTGTGGACGCCATTCGGGGTTCATCAGACCTCCAGGCTCAGCGCCCGGGCGACGATCCTGGCGGCTTCCTCGCCTCCTCGGGCGCCGCCTTCCGGTCGCGAAACCGGCCTTGAGCGGCAGTCCGGCCGCTTGCATGGTTGCAGAAGCGCGATCCATCACGCTTTCGAAACCATGTGGAAAAGTTGCGGAAAAAGCGAGCCATGCTACAGGACGCAATGATTGGGTCAGTGACCTCGTTCATAAGGGGTCGTTAGGACCGGTGGTATAATGTGATGGGAATTTCGATTCCGGAGTTGGTGTCTTGAGGGAATGCTTGGGGGCAATTCAACTGACCAGGGCCCGTCCATCCGGCAAAGGCGGATTATGAGGGACGCGGTCGAATACGTTGCGCTGCCGGATTTGTCGCAGATCGACTTCTCCTGTTCCGCGGAGATACGTCGGCTGGTCAAGGAACGGCACGAAGGTATCTTCGGCACCCGCGACAATGGCTATGTCGACGAATACGTCGATACCGTCGAGGATCTGTTCGACGGGCGGTTTCCCCAATACCAGGCCATGGACACGGCCTATCACGACATCACCCACACCCTGCAGGCGACCCTGTGCCTGGCGGAGCTCCTGTACCGCCGGCATGAGGACAACGCCTTGCCGGCCATCGACGCGGACGACTTCCGACAGGCCATCGTCGCCGCGCTGTTCCATGACATCGGCTTCCTGAAGGAAGCCGGCGACCTCGATGGCAGCGGCGCCAAATACACCCATCTTCACGAGGACCGGTCCTGTCACTTCGCGCGCGCCCTCCTCGAGAAGCGCGGCTGGCCGGACG
>JAGRKY010000403.1 GCA_020442095.1 Bauldia sp. | reverse complement strand
TGTTCCTGGACGAGAACGGCCAGAAAATCTCGAAGTCGAAGGGCAACGGCCTGACCATCGACGAGTGGCTCGCCTATGCCTCGCCCGAGAGCCTGGGGCAGTATATGTTCCAGAAGCCGCGGGCGGCCAAGCGGCTCTATTTCGATGTCATCCCGCGCGCCGTCGACGAGTATTTCTCGTTCCTCGATGCCTTCGGCCGTCAGGACCCCGACCAGCAGCTCGGCAATCCCGCCTGGCATATCCATGCCGGCGCGCCGCCGTCGATCGACATGCCGGTCACCTTCGTCATGCTGCTCAACCTGGCCGCCGCCTCGAACGCCCACGAAAAGGATGTGCTCTGGGGCTTCATCACCCGCCATGTCGAGGGCGTGACGCCCGAAAGCCATCCGAAGCTTGACGAACTGGTCGGCTATGCGGTCCGCTATTACGACGACTTCGTCGCGCCGACCAAGCGGTTCCGCGAGCCCGATGCCGAGGAGCGCGATGCGCTGCTGGCGCTGGACGAGGCGCTTGCCGGCCTCCCGCTCGACGCCGACAGCACCGATATCCAGAACGCGGTCTACGAGGTCGGCCGGTCCTTCGCGCGTTTCCAGGACGCCAAGAAGACGGGGCCGGACGGGCGCCCGGGTGTCGCGCTGACCTGGTTCGCCACCCTCTACGAGATCCTCCTCGGCATGGAGCGCGGCCCGCGCTTCGGCTCCTTCGCCGCGATCTACGGCATTCCCGAGACGCGGACCCTGATCGCGCGGGCGGTCGCCGGCGAACTCGTCACCTAGAGGTCAGGATGGCGGCGGGCCTTCGGCCTGCCGGGTCGGGCAGTCGGGCGCAGGCTCGCTTCCCCGCCACATCCCGAGTCTGTCGCAGCGTGCCTCGTGTGCGGCGGTCCGGTACTCGTCGGTCGCGTTCTCGTCCGGCGTCGCCCAGCCCTGGCGGAGCAGCCACCGTCCGACATCGATGCTGCCGACACGGCAGGGCGCGACGGCACGGTCGATGCCGTCGAGCTTGGGCAGGAAGCATTCGACAGCCCGGCCGTGCAGGAACATGCGGAGCGAGAAGAGGGCGGTCTTGCCGCACGGCCATTCCTCGCCGTCCGCCCGCCGGCAGGTCTCGTCGACCGACGGCGGCGTCACGCCATAGACCTTGATGACCAGGTGGTCCTTGGTGATGAAGGTTGCGCCATCGGTCGTCTTCGGCAGGTAGAAGCGCCGCCAGCGCGGCGGCTCGGGTGGCGGTGGCGGTGTCGGCTCGCGGTAGAGCGGGCCGTCGACCTTCGGTCCCGGCAGGATGCCAGGCGGCGTGACGTTGCGGACCGCCGGCTGAACCACCTCGAGCTCAGCGGCGGATGGCCTTCCGGGAACTGCTGCGAAGAGCGCTAGGGCGAGGATCGCGGCGAGCGCCGGGGCGACCGCCTGTCGTCCGCCAGGTCCTCGTCGGGCTTTCGCGCGGCCGGCCGCCATGATGTGGAAACCGGCCGTCACTGGCTCGCCCAGATGATGCGCGCCATCCATTCGATGTCGATCGGAGCAAGGCTGCGGTCGGGATGGGCGGGGTTGAGCGAGGCGAGTTCGACGACCTTCGACGTCTTGCGCTGCAGGACCTTGGCCATCACCTCGCCCCCCGTCGTCTTGACGACCACGCGGTCGCCGCGCCGGCATTCCGCCGAAGGCGAGACGATGATGATGTCGCCGTCCCGGTAGAGGGGTGTCATCGAGTCGCCGGTGACCTCGAGGGCGTAGGCACCGTCGCCGTTCGGCCCGGGATAGCTGATCTGCTCCCAGCCCTGCCCGGCCGGAAAGCCGCCATCGTCGAAGAAGCCGCCTGCGCCGGCCTGGGCGAGGCCGAGCAGCGGCACCTGCTTCAGCGATGCCTCGTTGCGCGCGCGGCGCGGCCGCTGGCCGACGAGGCCGAGGAAATCGCCCAGCGGGGTTCCGGTCGCGTGGAGGATCTTGGAAATGCTTTCCGTCGAGGGCCAGCGCTCGCGGCCATCGGCGGCGACCCGCTTGGAGCGGTTGAATGTCGTCGGATCGAGCCCGGCGCGGCGCGCCAGCCCGGAAGCGGTGAGTTTGTTGCGCTCGGCGAGCCGGTCGATGGCTCCCCAGATCTGTCGATGTGACAGCACGAGACCCCTCCGTGCCGTGGGCTCCTGCGAGGCAGGAATAAATACCTCTTTGGTTTATCCCCGCCCGGCGGCTTTGTCGAGTCCCGGGCCCCGGCGCCGGCCTATCCCCGGATTGTCGGGGATTTCCGGCCACTCTGGACGCGGACCGGATCCGGTCGAACGCCGATTGTCCCCGCAACCGGGCGTTGAGGTCACTTTCCTGAGTTTTAAGACGAAGCGGAAAGGTTAACTCCCTGTTTACCATGTTGGACGAAGGCTTGGAGGGTCGGAGCGGGGGTCGATTCTCTGGCGGGCATCGGACGCGAATGTCGTGAATTCGCTGAGGTTCCGGGCTTTGAGAGGGCGCACCGGCGGCGGGGCAGGGATCGATGAAATCGGGTATGTCGTGGAGCATTAAAGTTGACGACGATGCTCGCGCCGCGGCGCAGGAAGCCGCTCGGCGGGCAGGCATGTCGCTCGATGAATGGCTCCGCGAGGCGATTGCCAGCCGGGCTGCAGCGACGACCGGTGCCGGACTTCCCGATCCCGGCGGAGACGCCGCCACGCTCGAGGCGTTGACCGACGCCGCTTCCGCCCTGGCGCAGCGGATCAGGACGATGAGTGGCGGCGGTCGTGCGGCGGTGGCCGGTCTCGTCGACCGGCTCGGCGAAATTGAAGCGCGCCTCAGCCGGGTCGGCGGGATGGGACCGGACGATGGCCCCGCGCGAAGCGAAACAATCAGGGAATTGGCCGGGATGATCGATCGTCTTGCCCGGAGCCTCGACGATGCGGACGAGTCCGCCCGCTCGACGATTGAAGGCCTGCGCGTCGGGCGAGCGGCGGGGAAGAGCGATCCTGCCGGTGGTGTCGCGGATGCGCTCCGCAGGCTCGACCAGCGGATCGCGGGAACGGCGGAGCGGCGATCCGTACGCGCGCCGCGCGACGATTCCTTCCAGGAGTTGCGGGGCCGGCTCGAGGAATTGCTGGCCGCCAATCCCAAGCCGCGACAGGACCAGCGTGCTTCGGTCGCCAGCCTCGATCGCACGTTGAGGCAGCTCGAGTCACGGATTCGCGACGCCAGCGAACAGGTCGAGAGACGCCAGCAAGCCAGGGCAGCCGACGCCATGGAGCAGGACCGCATCCAGCGCATCGAACGGAAATTGTCGGATATCGCAAGGCGGCTCGTCACCGAGACCGAGCCTCCCCCGCGGGACGACGATCCCATCGCCGCCGCCCTTGCCGAGATCACCGACCGCCAGGCCGGGCGGAGCCGTGATGCCGCGCCGGACACGGCGGTTCCGGAGGCGCTTCAGGCCCTGCGGGACGAGATGGCGCGGCTCGAGGAACGGATCGTCGAGAGCATCGGCGCCGCGACGAGCGATGACGATGGATTGTCGGACATCGTCAACCGCCTCGACGCGCTTGCCGCCGAACGCCCGGTCGACCGCGACCTGCTGCACGAGATCCGCAACGAACTCGACGCCCTCGGCGCCGTCAGCAAAGGCACCGCGCGCGAGGCGACGTTGATCGACCGCTTCGAGGACCTGATCCGGCGTTTGCCCGAAATCGGCGCCGTGCCTCCGGGGTTTGCCCGCGAGGACACCATGCTCGACCGCTTCGCCGAACTGGCGCGACGGCTGCCCGATCGCGGCAAGCTCGACGCGCTTGGCGAGGAGATCGCTTCGCTGCGCTGGTCGCTGGAAACCGACGACAGCCCCCAGGCCGTCTCGCGGCTGGAAATGCGCGTCAACGAGCTTGCCCGGACGATCGAGACATCGCTGACCGCACGACAGGCCAAGTCCGAGGCGATCGCCGTCGGCATGGCGTCGTCCCTTGCCGATATTCGCGGCGCGCTGGAGGATCTCGTCGCCTCCCGGGGTGCCGGGCCGGACATGGAGGCGATCCCCGGCCTTGCCGCCAGCATCGCGGAAATCCGCAGCACCCTCGAGAGCGTCGCCTCGGGCCAGGTGATATCGCCCGACGGCGCGACGGTCGCCGACCTCGCCACCGAGATCGCCGAAATCCGCGAACTGCTCGATACGCGGGAACGCTCGGCGGTCGAGCGCGAGGAAGCCGCCTTCAACCGCCTGGAGAATCGCTTCGACGACATCTCCGCCCGTATCGACGAGACGCTTTCCCAGCTTCCGCTGTCAGGCATGGTCGAGGACCTCCATGACCGCCTCGAACGGCTTGCCGAGGCGATCGAGGCGATCAACGTCCATGCCGGCGATCCGGCGGCTCTCGACGAGATTCACGCCGAGATCGCCACCATCCGCCGCGAGATCGCGGAGCGCGAGCCGCCGCGGCTCGACTATCTCGAAAGCCAGATCCAGGATCTCGCCGTCCGGATGGAAGTGGCGTCCCGGCCGGAAGCGGATGCCGGACAGCTCAGCGCGCTGGAAGAGCGGGTCGCGACGATCGCGGCCGAGCTCGACCGGACGACGCCGCGCACCGAAGCGCTGAAGACACTCGAGGAGAATCTGGTCCGACTCCAGTCCGGCCTTGCCGATGGCCGCGAAGAATCGATCGAAGCGGCGCGGATCGCCGCCCGGGAGGCCGTCCGCGACTTCGCCGAGAAGAGCGCCGATCACGACCTGCTGGAGGTATTGCGGGAGAACCTCGAGCAGATCAGCAGGACCGTCGAGGATTCCAGCGAGCGCACCAGCGAAACCATCGAGTCGCTGCAAGGGTCGCTTGCCTCGATCGTCGACCGCCTCGGACGCCTGGAAGCGGAGCCCGAGGTCGAGGAGGTCCGCAGCGTCGCCGCGGCCACCGGGACATACGGTCCCGAGCCCGAATTCCGTGGACCCGCGCCTTCGCCGGTCCGGCCGGAGGTCAAGCCGGTCGAGGAGGAGAGGCCCGCCGCGCCGCGAGCCGAGCCACGGTCCGCCCGACCGGATCTTGCCGCGCTCCGCGAATTGACCGCGGCGAGCGCCGATCCGGAGCGCAAGTCGGGCGACCGGCGGGCCGACTTCATCGCCGCGGCACGGCGCGCGGCCCAGGCTGCCGTCGCCGAGGCCGAGATCGAGACACAGGCCGAGGAGACCGAGCAGGAGCCGAAGGTGAGCCCCTTCGCCCGCATCGGCCAGGCGATCCGCAACCGCAAGAAGCCGCTCCTGCTTGCCGCCGCCGCGATCGTGCTGGCGCTCGGCGCCATCCAGGTGCTCGGTCCGCATGTCGGCTCCCCGGAGGAGGCGGCCATGGCGAAGCCGGTCGCCACCGAACGTCCCGCCGACAAGCCGAAACACGTCGCTCGCGCCTCTGGTGTCGCTGCCGATCCGACAATGCCGCAGGTCGACGCGCCCGCGCTGGTGCCGCCGCCGGCGAATGCCAGGACCGCGATGGACCTCGCCAATGTCACGACGATCGGCGATCGGTTCAGTGGCGTCTTCGAGGGAGGCGGCGAGCCCGGTGCGGAAGCCGCGCCGGAACCGGCCCCGGCATACGCCGTGTCCGCGACAATTCCCCAGGATCCCAAGCTGCCGATGGTCGGCTCGGACCGGCTCCGCGCCGCTGCCGCCGCCGGCGATCCCGCCGCCGCCTTCGAGATCGCCAACCGCTTCGCCGAGGGCCGCGAGACCGCCAAGGATCTGGCCACCGCGGCGAAATGGTACCAGCGCGCCGCGGCGGCGAATGTTGCCGTTGCCCAATACCGGCTCGGCAGCCTCTATGAGCGCGGCCAGGGCGTCCAGAAGGACCTCAACGAGGCGGTCAAGTGGTATCAGCGCGCTGCCGACCAGGGCAATGTCGGCGCGATGCACAACCTCGCGGTCCTGTTGAGCGAGGGCGTCGACGACCGCCCGGACCATGCCAAGGCGGTGGAGTGGTTCCTCGCCGCTGCCAACTACGGCGTCAAGGACAGCCAGTATAATCTCGGCGTCATCTACGCCCGGGGCCTCGGCCTCGAACAGAGCTTCCCCGAATCCTACAAGTGGTTTGCCATCGCGGCCGCAGCCGGCGACAGCGATGCCGCCGCGCGCCGGGATGAGGTCGCCGGCCTTCTCTCGCCGGACGAGCTCGCTGCCGCGCGCGCCTCGGTCCAGGCCTGGCGCACCAAGCCGCCGGTCGAAGCTGCCAACACCGTGGTCGTGCCGGAAGGCGGCTGGGGCGACGAGGTCAAGACCGTCACGGCCGAGGACCAGAAGGCGCTTGTCATGAAGATCCAGGCGCTGCTCGCCGAGCAGGGTTACGATCCGGGCCCGCCGGACGGCATCGAGGGACCGAAGACGAAGGAAGCCGTCCGCGCCTTCCAGCGCAGGATCGGCGTCGCCGATACCGGCGTCATCGACGGCAGCCTCGTCGTTGCCCTCGCTGGCGGGGAATCCGGGTAGCGCGGGCTCTGTTGTGCGCCGCCGCGCGTTGACAGGGCGGCGGTTGCAGCGCTTTATCGATTCCGTCGCTTCGTGCGGCCTCCGGCGCCTCGAAATTCCGACTGCGACTGGCTTTTCACCGTGCTGATCTATCTCCCCATTGCCGGGCTTTCGGTGAACATGTTCATCATTTTCGGCATGGGGGGAGCCGTCGGCTTCCTCTCCGGGCTCTTCGGGGTCGGGGGCGGATTCCTGCTGACGCCGCTGCTGATCTTCTCCGGCATTCCACCGGTGGTGTCGATCGCCACCGTCGCCTCCCAGATCGTCGCCTCCTCGTCCTCGGCGGCGCTGAGCTACTGGCGGCGGCGGATGATCGACATGAAGCTCGCCGTCGTGCTGATGCTGTCGGGCGCGGTCGGGACGCTGCTCGGCGTCATCGTCTTCAACGCCCTGCGCCAGCTCGGCCAGCTCGACCTGATCATCGGCATCAGCTACGTCACCTTCCTCGGCCTGATCGGCATCCTGATGTTGCGCGAGTCGGTCACCTCGATGATCAACGCGCGCAAGGGCCGGCCCGCGCCGCTCCGTCGCGCCGCCCAGCACAACTGGGTCCATCGGCTCCCCTTCAAGATGCGCTTCAAGCGCTCGAAGCTCTATGTCAGCGCGATTCCGGTGGTTGCGCTGGGCGTCGGCATCGGCTTCCTCGGCGCGCTCCTCGGCATCGGCGGCGGCTTCATCCTCGTTCCCGCCCTCATCTACCTCCTGCGGGTGCCGACCAATGTCGTGATCGGCACGTCGCTGATCCAGATCGTCGCGACCATGGCGATCGCGACGCTGCTCCACGCTTTTTCCAGCCAGACCGTCGATATCGTCCTTGCCATCATCCTGATGGTCGGCGGCGTCATCGGCGCGCAATTCGGTGTCAGGGTCGGGCAGAATATCCGCGGTGACCAGCTCCGCGCCCTCCTGGCGCTGCTGGTTCTGGCGGTCGGCGCGCGCTTCTTCATCGGCCTCGTGACTCCGCCGGTCGAGCGCTATTCGCTGACTGTCCTGACCGGAGGCGCGCTGTGAGGGGGCTCGCCGCGCTGTTTTGCTGTTGTGTCTTTGCCGGTAGCGCCGAAGCCGAGCAGCTGACGATCGCCCTGTCGACCGGTGAGATCAATGTCAATTCGACCTTCAGCGGCGAGACCGTGACGCTCTTCGGGGTGATCGAACGCGACGCGGCGACGGTATCGCGCAATACCGACTACGAGGTCGCGGTGGTCCTGCGCGGTCCGTCGGAAACGGTGGTCGAACGCCGTAAGGACCGCATCGTCTTCATCTGGGTTAACAGCGGATACGAGACCTTCGTCGGCGCCCCGTCCTTCTACGCCCTCGAGACCTCGAGCGAACTGGAGAAGGTGGCGACGCCGCAGCTCCTTGCGCGCAACCAGGTCGGCTTCGACAGCATCCAGTTCACCTACCGGGACCGCCCCGAGGCCAACGATCCGGCCGCGTCCGAGTTTCGCGACGCCTTCATTCGCCTCAAGCAAAAGGCAGGGCTCTATTCGGAACAGCCGGCGGGCGTCACCTTCATCGGCGGCAGCGAGAATGTCTTCCAGTCGGCGATGTGGATTCCGGCCAACGCGCCGGACGGCCACTACACGATCGACGTCTATCTCTTCTCCGGCAACGCGTTGCTCGCCCATGAGAAGGGCAAGCTCGACATCACCAAGGTCGGCTTCGAGCAGTTCATGTTCGCCGCCGCCCACGAACACGCGCTTTTCTACGGGCTCGCCTGTGTCCTGCTGGCGCTGTTCACCGGCTGGCTCGCCGGCGTGATCTTCCGGCGGGACTGAGCGGCGCGCGTTTCCCTGTCAGTCGGGACGGAGCACCTTGCGGCCGACCGCGTAGACGCGATCCTCGCCAAGGACGAAGGCCCGGAAGCCCGGGCCGGCGAACAGCCCGGCGAACGCCCGATCGAGGACGTTGAGGCCCCCCGCATAGGCGCCGAAGGCCGGCAGCACCAGCCGGTTGCCGTCGCCGGCGAAGCAGCGCCGCCGCACCCATTTGCCGCGACCGGCGACACGGGCGGCGGGATGCAGGTGCCCGGCGATCTCGCCTGCGGCCTCTTCGCCCACGGCCGGCTCGTGGCGGAAGACCAGCGGGCCGATGGCAAGGGTCTCGGCATGCATGCCGTCGAGCCCCGCTGCGGCGTTGCGGTCGTGGTTGCCGGCGATCCAGATCCATTCGCGGCCGGATTGCAGCCTGGCGAGCGCCGCCCGGTCGCGCGGCAGGAGGCGCGCCGCTCCGCCGTCGTCATGGAAGCTGTCGCCGAGCGCGATCACGACGGCCGGGTCGAGCCGCCCGATCAGCCGCGCAAGTCGCGCGAGCGTCTCGGCCGTGTCGTAGGGCGGCAGCATCTGGCCGCGCCGCGCGAAGGAGGAACCTTTCTCGAAATGGAGATCGGCAACGACGAGCAGCCGCCGGTCGGCCCACCACAGGCCGCCATCGGCGAATGCCTCGAGCACGACGCCGGACACCCCGACAAGCGTCGGCTCGGGGTTGTTGGCTCCATGTCGTGTCGGTTCAGGCCGCATCGTCGCCCATCGCTTCCCTGACCAAGTCCTCGGCCGCTTCGCGCAGGACGTCTTCCTGCGCCTCGCCGGCGATCACCTCCCGCCCGATCTCGAGCATCACCGGCAGCGCCAGCGGCGAGATGCGATCGAGTTGCTTATGCACGATCCTGCCCTTGATTCGCGACAGCATCTCGCCGAGGCGGGCGACGTCGAGCTGTCCTGTCGCGGCATCCGCCCAGGTCGCCTGCATCAGGATGTGGTCCGGTTCGTGGGCGCGCAGCACATCGTAGATCAGGTCCGAGGAGACGGTCATCTGCCGGCCGGTCTTCTCCTTTCCCGGATGGCGCTTCTCGATCAGTCCCGAGATCAGGGCGCAGCTCCGGAAGGTGCGCTTCAAGAGATAGCTGTCCGCCATCCAGGCATCGAGATCGTCGCCGAGCNNCGAGCATGTCCTCGTCGAAGAGTTCCGCAAGGCTCGGGTTTCCGTGGGCGAAGGCGAAACCGAGATCGCCGAGCCCCCAGACGGCGAGCGAATAGTCGGTCGCGACGAAGCCGGTCGGCCTCAGCCGCGCCCGCTCAAGGCGGCGGGTGAGCAGCATGCCGAGGGTCTGGTGGGCGAGCCGCCCCTCGAAGGGGTAGGAGACCAGATAGAAGCGATTGCCGCGCGGGAAGGTCTCGACGAGGAGCTCGTCACGCTTCGGCAGGATCGACCGCCGGCGCTGGATCCGCAGCCAGTCCGAGACCTGGACCGGCAGGTTTGCCCAGGTCTTCGGGTCGGCGAGCATGGCGCGAACGCCGCTCGCAAGATAGGTGGTGAGGGGAAATTTGCCGCCGGCATACATCGGTATCTTCGGCGTGTCGTCGGCGGTGCGGGTGGCGATCGCCTCGTTTTCCCGTATCCCCTCGAAGCGGAGCACCTGCCCGGCGAAGAGGAAGGTCTCGCCGGGCGAAAGCTGCTCGACGAAATATTCCTCGATCTTGCCGAGGGTCCGGCCGCCGCGCCCCGCGAATCCGGCCCGCGCCGAACGGTTGACCCGGACGTTCAGCATCGGCGCCTCGATGATCGTGCCGACATTCAGCCGGTATTGCTGGGCGAAGCGGGGATGGGCGACCCGCCACAATCCGTCCGGTCCCTGGCGGATCTTGGCGTAGCGCTCGTAGGTCTTCAGCGCATAGCCGCCGGTCGCGACGAAGGCGACGACGCGGTCGAAGGTTTCGCGGGCGAGACCGCGATAAGGATAGGCGGAGGTGATTTCCGCATAGGCCTCGCTCGCATCGAAGGGCGCGGCACAGGCCATGCCGAGGACATGCTGGGCGAGAACGTCGAGGCCGCCGTCGCGGATCGGTGGTGTGTCCTGCGCGCCGAGATAGTTGGCATCGAGCGCCGCCCGGCATTCGAGCACCTCGAAGCGGTTGGCCGGCACCAGCAGCGCCTGCGAGGGTTCGTCGAGCCGGTGGTTGGCGCGGCCGATCCGCTGGGCGAGGCGGCTCGCGCCCTTCGGCGCGCCGACATGGATGACGAGGTCGACGTCGCCCCAGTCGATGCCGAGGTCCAGCGTCGAGGTCGCGACGACGGCGCGGAGCTTTCCCGCCGCCATCGCCGCCTCGACCTTGCGGCGCTGGGTCGGGTCGAGGGAGCCATGATGGAGGGCGATCGGCAGACCGTCGGCATTGATCCGCCACAGCTCCTGGAAGATCATCTCCGCCTGGCTGCGGGTGTTGACGAAGATCAGCGCCATCCTGTGGGCCGATATCGTCGCGTAGATGTCGGCGAGGGCATAGCGGGCGCCATGGCCGGACCATGGCACCCGCTCGGCTGAATCGAGGATCGTGATCTCCGGCTTCGCCCCGCCGGCGACGGTGACGAGATCTGCCTTCGGGATCTTCTTCGCTGAGGGTGTCTGGCCGACCAGCCAGCCGCGAAGCTGGTCCGGTTCGGCGACGGTCGCCGAGAGCCCGATCGCCTTGAGCTTCGGCGCGAGGCTCCTGAGCCGCGCGAGGCCGAGCGACAGCAGGTCGCCGCGCTTGCTGACCACCAGCGAATGGAGCTCGTCGAGGATCACCGTGTCGACATCGGCGAAGAAGCGGTCCGCGTCGGTCGCCGAGATCAGCAGCGCGAGCTGTTCCGGCGTCGTCAAAAGGATGTCCGGCGGCTTGAGCTTCTGCCGCTGGCGCTTGTGGAGGGGCGTGTCGCCGGTGCGGGTCTCCATCGTGACCGGCAGCCCCATTTCCGCGACCGGCCGCTCGAGATTGCGGGCAATGTCGACCGCCAGCGCCTTGAGCGGCGAGATGTAGACCGTGTGCGGTCCGCGTCCGCCGACCGGGGCATCCTTCGGCCGTTCATGCAGCGAGACCAGCGTCGGCAGGAAGCCGGCGAGCGTCTT
>JAGRKY010000402.1 GCA_020442095.1 Bauldia sp. | reverse complement strand
TCATCTGGCATCCGTAGGTCTTGACGAAGACTTTCTTCAGTTCGCGTTCCGTTCCGCTCATGAAACCCGGTCGACGATCCCTTCGCCCGCCTGGCCGGCGAGGTTGGCCGCCGCGGGGCTTCCGGTTCCTTTAGCGTTTTTTGGCTGCGGAGAGAATAGCCGGTCGCCTTTACCGCTGTATGACGTCGCGGTGCGGGCGAGCTCGTCCATTTCACGGACCGATTCGAAGCATTCCTCGGCGACCTTCTTGCGGTCGCTCTCGGGGGTGAAGTGGATCGGTTCGCCGAAACTGACCACCGCGTCGATGCCGCCACGACCGATCAGCCGGCTGAAATGGGCGACGAAGGGCATCTCGCCGTACCAGGCAAGGCCTGGCCGGTCGGAGGCGCCGACCGGGATGCCGCCAATGCGGGTATAGGTGACCGCGACCGGCTGGACGGTGATCGTCCCGGTGCCCGCCGCCGCGCCGGCGGCCCCGATCAGCGCGCTACGGAAAGGCAGGATGCGGTTGCCGTCGCCGGTGGTGCCCTCGGCGAAGAGGACCATGACGTCGCCGGCGCCGACGCGCTGAGCGATCTCCGCCGTCGCGGCCCCGGTCTGCAGCCGCTTGGTCCGGTCGATGAAGACAGTTCGCTGGAGACGCGCCAGTGTCCCGAGCACAGGCCAGCCGGCGACCTCGGCCTTGGCGACGAAGGAAAGCGGCATGACGCTGCCGAGAACCGTTATGTCGAGCCAGGAAATGTGGTTGGCGGTGAGGAGCAGCGGCGGCTTGGCGGGGGTGCCGGTGACGCGCACCCTGAGGCCGACCAGCCAGCGGGCGATGCGCTGCCAGTAATAGGGAAGCAGGGCGGCGAGACGCCACCCGAACCGGGTCGCCAGGATCTGCAGCGGCATCAGCACGATGGTGACGATGCCGAGGACGAAGGCGACGAAGATGGTCCGCGCCATACCCATCAGTCGCTCCCCCCCTTCTTCCCGGCTTCGAGCGGCAACCCGTAGAGCTCCAGCCGATGGTCGACCAGCCGGAAGCCCAGGCGCTCGGCGATGGCCTGCTGCAATCGCTCGATCTCTTCGTTGCGGAACTCGATCACCTCGCCCGAGCGGAGGTCGATGAGGTGGTCGTGATGGACATCCGGGATCGTCTCGTAGCGGCTGCGGCCCTCGCCGAAGTCATGGCGGGTGATGACGCCGACATCCTCGAAGAGCTTGACCGTACGATAGACCGTGGCGATCGAGATGCGCGAATCGACGGCGGAGGCGCGACGGTACAATTCCTCGACGTCGGGATGGTCCGAGGCGGCGTCGAGGACCCGCGCGATCACCCGGCGCTGCTCGGTCATGCGCAGGCCATGGGCCGCGCAGGCGTCCTCCAGTGTGGTGGTTTTGCTCTCGTCCGCCACGGTGCAATCTTCCCCTGTCCGGCGATTACCGGAGCTTGAGACGCATGACAAGCGCCGCCCCCGCCGGACCGTCCTCGCGGTGATAATAGCCCTTCCGCTCGCCGACCGTCTCGAAACCGAGCGATTCATACAGCGAAACTGCGGCCTGATTGTCGCGGGCGACTTCGAGGAAACAGGCGTCGATCCGCTCGCGATAGAGATGGCGGAGCGCCTCGTCCATCAGGCGCCGGCCATGGCCGCGGCCGCGGTTGGCGCTGCGGATGGCGATCGACAGCACCTCCGCCTCGTCGGCGGCGCACCGGATAAGGATGAAACCGATCAGCCGGGGCGGCCAGAACATGGAGTGACGGCGGAGACCAAGGGTGAAGACCCTGTCGTCCCGGGCGAGCGACTCGAACTCCGCCGGCGACCAGGACCGGGCAAAGGCATCCGCGTGAATATCGGCGAGGGCGTCCGCCTCGTCCGGGCCAATGGCCTCAACGACGACCCGCGGACGCGGAAAGAGCTCCATCATCGTCGCTGGACCGCTGCGGCGGATTGCGGCTTGGCGTCGGGCGCGCGGACATAGAGCGGCCGTGGCGACGCGCCCGGTGGCGGCGCTTCGAGCGCGAGCCGGACAAGGGACGCCATGTCGGGGGTGGCAGCAACCGGGACAATGCGCGAATCGGCCCCTTCGCCCAGTTCGGCGGCGACCAGCGCGGCGCCGGACCCGGCGATCAGTGCCCCAGGTGCGAATTGGGATGCGAGCCGGGCCGCGATCGCGGCGGGGGCGTCCGCCTCGGCTTCGCCGAGCGGCGCGCCGTCGCCGTCGAAGAGCTGTGCATAGACTTCGCCACGGCGGGCATCGAGGGTCGCGAGCACCGGGACGGGACCCGCCTTGCCGCGCGCCTCGGCGGCGAGGACAGCGAGCGTGCCGATGCCGACCACCGGGCAGCCGACTACCAGGGCAAGGCCGCGCGCCGCGGCGATGCCGACCCTGAGGCCGGTGAAAGAGCCGGGCCCGATGGTGACCGCGATGCGGTCGAGATCGGAGTAGGCAAGGCCAGCTTCCGCCATTGCCGCGCCAATCATCGCAAAAAGACGCTCCGCATGGCCGCGCCCGATCATCTCGGAGGCGATGACGGACGGTTCACCGTCCCTCGCGACGGCGACCGAACAGGCCTCCAGCGCGGTATCGATGGCCAGCAGATTCATGCAGGCGGCATAGCCGCCCGGGACCGCGAAGTCGAGCGATCAGGCCTTTCGTGGTTTCCCGATCAGGCGCCGTCGTCCCGGCCTACATCGGGACGGCCTGGATTTCCTGCACTTCCGGCACGAAATGGCGGAGGAGGTTCTCGATGCCGTGCTTCAGCGTCGCCGTCGACGACGGGCAACCGGCGCAGGAACCGCGCATGTTGAGGAAGACGACGCCGTCGCGGAAGCCCTGGAAGGTGATGTCGCCGCCATCCTGGGCGACGGCCGGGCGGACCCGGGTCTCGATCAGCTCCTTGATCACCGCGACCGTCTCGGCGTCCTCCGCGGCGAAGAACTCGTCTCCGCTGGTGGCGTCCTGGCGCGTCTCGATCGCCGGGGCGCCGGAGAGGAAATGCTCCATGATCGCGCCGAGAACCGCGGGCTTGAGGTGCTGCCACTCGACGTCGCCCTTGGTGACGGTGACGAAATCGCCGCCGAGGAAGACACCGGCGACGCCGGGGACCGCGAAGAGCCGTGTGGCGAGCGGAGAAGCGCCGGCTTCCGAGGAATCCCTGAACTCGGCGGTGTCGTCACCGAGGACGATGCGGCCGGGCAGGAACTTGAGCGAAGCGGGATTCGGCGTGGTTTCGGTCTGAATGAACATGGCGGGCGCCTTTCAAGGGGGCGTTGGATCCGTTCCTCATCTAGTCTCGCCGGGCGGCGAGATCAACTGCGGCGGGCTCAGGCGACGGCCGCGACGGCCTCGTCGTCGAGCTGGCCCGGGACGATGGTGATCGGCACCGGAAAGG
>JAGRKY010000033.1 GCA_020442095.1 Bauldia sp. | reverse complement strand
TGGCGCCCTTGAACACCTTGCTGGCCGTCTCGGCGAACTTCGCCACCTCGTCGTCGCTATGCTCCTTGAACGGATCGAAGCCCGAAATCAGGCAGATGTCGAAGACGTTCCAGTCGTCGCTCTCGAGGATGCCGTACTTGCCGGCATTGGCCGGGTCGTTCCACAGATCCCAGCCGACATCCTCGGCGGTCGCGCGGCTGACCTTGTCGGTGTTGACGACGAAGGAATAGGGGCCGAAGCGCTGGGTCATGCCCAGCAGTTCCTTGCCGTCGTCGCTCATCGCCCACTTATAGGGCCACTTGAACGCCGGCATCATCTTGTCGAAATACGGCTTGAAGACCTCCTGGTCGAGCGGCTTGATCAGGCCCTCGGGATACATGACCTTGCGCGCCCAGGGATTGTTGACGTTGATCAGATCCCAGACGTTGGTCTCGCCGGCGCGCAGCCGGTTGATCATGGTCGGGTCGTTGGTCAGCGACTCGGCCTTGACCGTCGCATCCATCTCGGTCCGGAAGGGGTCGAGGACCTGGGCGGAGTTGTAGCCCTCCCAGCACAGGATGTTCAGTTCCTTCTCACGCGCCGCCTGGGCGCCGCGGAGCGTTCCTCCCGTGCCCACGGCAAGCGCGCCCGCGAACATGGCGGACTGCTGCATGAATTTGCGGCGGCTGATGCCATTCGGTCCCATAGCACTCTCCTCTCCTGGGCCGATGGCCGGCCCTTTTCAGTCTTCGCTTGGCGGCCGGACCGTCATCGCGTCCCGGCCACGTCGGAATTCCGTACCTGCATGCACCTGTCGAACGCTGCGCCCCGCGGGGGCTGTTACCCAATCGGTAACCCTAAGCCGGCAGCGGGCCACCCTCTTGACTTGTGAACGGTCAAATTTGACCGGCAGTTTCAAAATTGCCGCGATTCACTGCACATCGCATGCCATTCCTGCCGGTCAGATTCCCATCATCTTCTTCAGTTCTTCGCTCGACATGACGTTGCAGTAGATCATGTTGAGGATCTCAAGCTCCTTGTGGTGAAGTTCCTCCGAACCGGCCGCGCAACAGTCCTCGACGACGATCACGTTGAAGCTCTCGTCGGCGAGGCTGCGGACGGTCGAGGAGACGCACTGGTCAGTGAAGACGCCGCAGCACACGACGTGGCGGATTCCCATGTTGGTGAGCAGCAGGCGCAGGTTGCTGCCGGTCAGCGCGCTGTCGGTCATCTTGGTGACGACGATCTCGTCTCCCTTCGGCGCCAGTTCCGGCACGATCTGCGAAGCCCATTCGTCCTTGGGAAGGAGCAGGTCGTTCCAGCCAGGCTTGCGGTGGCTGAGCGAGCGTTCGCGTCCGTCGTTGGTGTGGCTGGCGATCCGCGCATGGACGCATTCGATGCCGTGCTTGCGGAAGCGGGAGAGGAGGTCGGCGGTGTTGGGAACCAGCACCTCGTCGAGGCGGCGGTGGAACGGCGTCCACAGGTCGTAGCGGTGCTGCTCCTCGGGAGAGAGGCTGTCGCGTTCCGGCCGGTCCCGGTAGGTGTTCTGGACATCGATGACGAGCAGTGCGGTCTCGTCGAAATCGAATTCGATGTCGTCGGGCTCCGGGGCGCCGAGATAGTAGATCGACCGGTAGTCCGTCTTCCAGTTCATTGCCGTCCTTTCCGCGCTCGGCCGTGTGTTCCACCCATTCAGAAACGATGCGTGTAGAGGCCGCGGCGCTCGTAGACCGTCGCCGCCTCCTCGACGAAATCCGCCATGCGGCTCGCCCCGTAGGTCTCGCGAAGGGTCTTCGCCGCGTCGAGCAGGGGCTGCTTGTCCTTCGCCCGGCCGGGCCGCAGCAGCTCGTAGACCTGCATGATGAAGTCCTGGGGCACGTCGACCAGCTCCGACGCGCGCTCGAAATTGGCGCCGAGCGTCGCCCGGTTGGCGGCGCGGGA
>JAGRKY010000401.1 GCA_020442095.1 Bauldia sp. | reverse complement strand
AGCGCGTCGCCATCGGCCGCGCCCTTGTGCGCCGTCCATCGATCTACCTGATGGACGAGCCGCTTTCCTCGCTCGACGCCAAGCTCCGCTCCGACCTCCGCCTTGAATTGAAGCGCATCCAGCAGGACCTCGGCGCGACGATCCTCTACGTCACCCACGACCAGACCGAGGCGATGACCATGGCCGTGCGAATCGGCGTCGTCGAATCCGGCCGCCTGATCCAGATCGGAACCCCGCGCGAGATCTATACGGCGCCCGCGAGCGTTTATGTCGCAACCCGGCTCGGCCAGCCGGCGATCAACCTCATCCCAGTCGGACTGCTGCCCGATGGCGGCGCGCCATCCGGCGGCAAGACGATCGGGGCGCGTACCGAGAACCTTCGGATTGCCAAGGCTTCCAACGGCTCGGCCACAGGACGGGTCGACTGGATCGAGCATCTTGGCGACCAGAACCACCTTCACCTCACCGTCGGCGAGCACAAGCTCGTCACCCTCGCCGACCCCGAGACCGACCTCGCGCCGGGCGATGCGGTTTCGCTGGCGCTGGTCGATCCCCTATATTTCGACGCTTCCGGCCGACGCATCGCCGCGAGCGGAAAAGCAAGGACGCCCGAGGCCCATGGCTGACACGGAACTGGATATGCCCGCCATGACGATCGACGAAGCGACCCGCCGGAAACTGATCGAATCGGTCGCCCAGGCGATGTTCGACCATGCCGGGGAGCTGACCGCGCTCGACCAGGCGATTGGCGACGGCGACCATGGCATCAACATGAAGCGCGGCTTCGAGGCGGTGATGGCCGATATCGACACCCATGCCGCCAAGCCGCTGCCGGAGGCGCTCGCGTCGGTCGGCATGGCGCTCGTTATGAAGGTCGGCGGCGCGTCCGGTCCCCTCTATGGCACCCTGTTCATGACGCTCGGCAAGCAGCTTCCGGCCGAGCCCGACCGCGCCGCGATGGTCGTGGCCTTCGGGGCGGCGATCGACGCGGTCAAGGCGCGCGGCAAGTCCGATTTCGGCCAGAAGACGATGCTCGATGTCCTCGGCCCCGTCCATGCAGCGCTTGAAAGTGGCGGCGACATCGACGCCGCCGCCGACGCCGCCGCCGAGGCGACCGTGCCGATGAAGGCGATCCGTGGCCGCGCCTCCTTCCTCGGCGACCGCTCGATCGGCCACATGGATCCCGGCGCCCGGTCGAGCGCCCTCATGGTTCACGCCGTCACCGCCGTCCTGGGGTCCTCCGCATGAGCAACGTCGGCATCGTCATCGTTTCGCATTCCGCCGACGTCGCGCGCGGCACCGCCGACATGGTGCGCCAGATGGTCGGCGACGAGGTGCCGCTCGCCTGGTGCGGCGGCGACCCGTCCGGCGGTCTCGGTACCAGCGTCGAAACGATCATGCAGGCGATCGACGCTGCCTGGTCGGACAGCGGCATCGCCATCCTCGTCGATCTCGGCGGCGCCGAGACCAACAGCGAGATGGCGATCGAGATGCAGCCGGCCGACCGGCACGGCCGGATCGTGATATGCAACGCGCCGATCGTCGAGGGCGCCGTCATGGCGGCGACCGAGGCTTCGGGCGGCGGGTCGCTCGATGATGTCAAACGGACCGCCGAGGAGTTGTCGCCGGGTTGATTCACGGCGACGGTTAGGGAACAGGGAATGTCAGACCGGCAAGCGTCAGCCTCCGTCCTCTTGACCCACGCGGTCGGGCTCCATGCCCGCCCGTCGGTGAAGTTCACCAAGCTTGCCAAGACCTTCGGCTCGACCATCGAGCTCGGCCTTTCCTCCGACGGTCCGTGGATCGACGCCAAGAGCATCGTCAAGGTGATGGCCGCCAAGGTGCCGCAGGGTACCGAGCTCCACATCCGCGCCGCCGGGAGCGACGCCGACAACGCGGTCGCGGCCCTGATCGGTCTTGTCGAGCGGGACTTCGACGAGGCGGGAGCCGATGCGCCCGGCGGTTGAACGGCGGGGACGCATCGCGGCGCCGGGGATCGCCGCCGGGCCGGTCGTGCGCCTCGACCGCCCGGAGGCCGGGGAGCGCAAGGCGAGCGGCGACCCGGCCCTCGAACGGAGCGACCTCGAAGCCGCGATCGCCTCCGCGATCGAGGCGATCGCCGCACTCGCCGCGGGTCTTGACGGCGATGCCGCCGACATCCTCGATTTCCAGATCGCCATGCTCGAGGACGATTCGCTGTCGTCGGGCGCCTTTACGGCGATCGCGAGGGGCGTCGACGCCGCGACCGCGTGGTCCGAGGCGATCGCCGTCCAGATCGCCGACTATGAGGCGACTGAAGACGAATATTTCCGGGCCCGCGCCGCCGATCTTGCCGATATCCGCGACCGCGTGCTGCGCGCCCTCTCAAGCGTCACCGACGACGTGACGCCGCCCGGCGCGGTGCTTGCCGGCGAGGACGTGACGCCAAGCCGCTTTCTCTCGGTCGACTGGGCGACCGGCGGCGGCCTCGCCCTCTTCGCAGGCAGCCCTTCGAGCCATGTCGCGATGCTCGCCCGATCGCGCGGCGTGCCGATGGTGGTCGGGATCGGGCCGGTTGAGCTCGGCAACGGCGACGTCGCGATCGTCGATGGCGAGGCGGGGCGCATCGTCCTCAACCCGGGCGACGCCGAGTGGGCCGCTTACGATGCCGCGCGAAAAGAAGCCGGCGCGCGCGCGGAGCGTGAGGGCGCGGTCCTCCGCCTGCCAGCCGTCACCCGCGGCGGCGTCCCCATTCGCGTCATGATCAATGTCGCCGAGCCCGAGGAGCTCGACGCCCTCGACCCGGCGATCTGTGACGGAATCGGACTGGTCAGGACAGAGTTCCTCTTCCACCGTCCCGGCGGCCTCCCCGACGAGGAGACGCAATACCGCGCATACAGCCGCATCGTCGAATGGGCGGAGGGACGCCCGGTCGTGCTGAGGACCCTCGATGCCGGCGGCGACAAGCCGGTCGCCGGCCTTACCCATGACGATGAATCCAACCCCTTTCTCGGCACGCGCGGCATCCGCCTTTCGCTCGTCCATCCCGATGTTTTCATGGTCCAGCTCCGCGCCATGGCGCGCGCAGCCGTGCTTGGCGACGTCAAGGTGATGCTGCCAATGGTGACGGTGCCGGCCGAGGTCGACGCCGCCGCCACACTGCTCGACCGGGCTGTCGCCGATCTGACATCGGAAAGCGTCGCTTGCCGGCGGCCGGCGCTCGGCATCATGGTCGAGGTGCCTGCGGTTGCGATCGAGCTGGCGCTTTACGCGAATGCCGACTTCTTCTCGATCGGCAGCAACGATCTCACCCAGTATGTCACCGCAAGTGCCCGCGACATCGCCGCCGTCTCGGCGCTCAACGACGCCGGCAATCCCGCCGTCGTCAGCCTGATCCGCCGCGTCGTCGAGGCCGGCCGCGAGATCGACCGGGAGGTGAGCCTCTGCGGCGACATGGGCAGCGATCCGACGCATATCCCGGCCCTTGTCGCCGCCGGCCTCAGGACGCTCTCGGTGGCGCCTGCCCTCGTCGGCCGCGCCAAGCTCGCCATTGCCGAAGCCGACGCAGGGTCGTCATGAGTGCCCAGAAGCGCCGCGCGGCGCCTGCTGCCGAAAGCGAGGCGGTGGCAAACTACAAGGCGATCCTCCAGAAGGTGATGGACACCCGGCCGTCCGGCACCCGGCAGCGGCTTGCCGGCGCACTTGGCAAGAACCGCAGCTTCGTCTCGCAGATCACCAATCCCGCCTACGCGACGCCGATCCCCGCGCGACACATCGAGACGATCTTCGAGATCTGCCATTTCGCGCCGGAAGAGCGGAAGCGGTTCCTCGACGCCTACGCGGTAGCCCATCCGCGGCGCACTACCGTTACCCATGACGGGCCGCACCTGCGTCCCCACACCGTCTATCTGCCCGACCTCGGCGACGAGGCCAAAAACCAGGATCTCGACCGCATGGTCGGTGATTTCATCCAGAGACTGACGCGCCTGATCGGCAAGAGCTGACGCGTCGTCGGCAAGGGAGGAGGGAACCGTGAAGAAATTCATGAACGGCGCGGAGAGCATTCTCGCCGAGAGCCTCGACGGATTCGTCGCCGCCCACAGCGATATTATCGCAATGGGCGAGGAGCGGAAATTCGTCCGCCGCGCGGCCCTCGCCCCCGGCAAGGTCGCGCTGATTTCCGGTGGCGGCTCCGGCCACGAGCCGCTTCATGCCGGTTTCGTCGGCCACGGCATGCTCGACGCCGCCTGCCCCGGCCAGGTCTTCACGTCGCCGACGCCCGACCAGATGATCGCCGCGGCCGAGGCCGTCGACGGCGGCGCAGGCGTCCTCTTCATCGTCAAGAACTACGAAGGCGACGTGATGAATTTCGAGATGGCGGCGGAAATGGCCGGCCGCGAGATCATGACCGTCGTCACCGATGACGACGTCGCGGTCGAGACATCGGTCTATTCGATCGGGCGGCGCGGGGTCGCTGGCACGATGGTGGTCGAGAAGGTGGTCGGTGCCGCGGCCGAGGAAGGACGCGGGCTTGCCGACCTCAAGGCGCTCGGCGACCGGGTCAATGCTGCCACGCGCTCGATGGGCGTCGCGCTGACGAGTTGCACTGTACCGGCGGCCGGCAAGCCGACTTTCACGATCGGCGACGACGAGATGGAGATGGGCGTCGGCATCCATGGCGAGCCAGGCCGCCGCCGGGTCAAACTCGAACCGGCCGCCGCGATCGCCGAGGAAATGATAACGGCAATCGCCGGCGAGCTCGGTGAGCCCGGCGACGTGCTGCTGCTGGTTAACGGCTTCGGCGGCACGCCGCTGA
>JAGRKY010000400.1 GCA_020442095.1 Bauldia sp. | reverse complement strand
GTGCTGATGATCGGCGGCAACATCCCCGGCGAGACCAAGGTGCTGTCGGTCGCGATCTACGACTATGTCGAGACGCTGCGCTGGACCGAGGTCAACATCCTTGCCGGCGGCATGCTGGTCTTCTCCTTCGTCGTGGTGCTGACGATGATGCTGGTCGGCAAACGGTTCGGGCGGCCGGGGCCATGACGACCGCGGGCGGAGGGGGAATCGACGCGGCGTTCAGCGGGCCGCTCGGGGCGTTCAACCTCGACGTTGCCTTCTCGGCGCCGGCGCGGGGAATCACCGGGCTGTTCGGCCCGTCCGGCTGCGGCAAGACGACGACGCTGCGCTGCGTGGCCGGGCTGCAGCGGCTCGGGGGACATCTCAGGGTCGGCGGCGCGGCCTGGCAGGACGACGCGGGCGGGACCTTCCTGAAACCGCATCGGCGGCCGGTCGGCTATGTCTTCCAGGAGGCCAGTCTCTTTCCCCATCTGTCGGTGCGCGGGAACCTCCTCTATGGCGCGCGCCGCGCGGCCGGCGAGGCAAACGGCGGCGGACCCGATTTCGACGGGGTGGTCGGGCTGCTCGGCATCGGGCATCTGCTCGACCGCGCGCCGGCGGTCCTTTCCGGGGGCGAGCGCCAGCGCGTCGCGCTCGGCCGGGCGCTCTTGTCGCGGCCGCGGCTCCTGCTGATGGACGAGCCGCTGTCGGCGCTCGACCGGATGACCAAGGAGGACATCCTTCCCTATTTCGAGGCGCTCCGCGACACGCTGGCGATTCCGGTTCTCTATGTCAGCCACGACATCGCCGAGCTCGAACGGCTCGCCGACCGGCTGGTCCTGCTCGATCGCGGGCGGGTCATCGCGTCGGGGCCGCTGGCGGAGCTGGAGACGGATCCGGACCTGCCGCTGCAGCGCGCCCCGGATGCCGCGGTCACGCTCGAGGGCAGGGTCGCCGACTATGACGAGACGTATGGCCTGACCGGCTTCGCGGTCGCCGGCGGTACCCTCTTCGTGCCGGGGCGGCGGGGCGCGATCGGCAGCCGGCAGCGCTTGCGCATCCAGGCGTCGGACGTCAGCTTCGTCCGGTCGCGGCCGACCGATACGACGATCCTCAACATCCTGCCGGTGAAGATCGTCACCATCACCGGCCAGGATGCCGGCAAGGCGCAGGTCAATGTCGTTGTCGCGCTCGGCGAAGACGGTTCGGGGCCGCGCGTCGTCGGCCGGATCACGCGGAAATCGGTCGAGGCGCTCGCCCTCGCGCCGGGAATGGTCGTCCATGCCCAGTTCAAGAGCGTCGCGCTGCTCGGCTCAAGCTTCAGCGCGACGCCGCCCGGCTAGGCTCTCGCCCGGTCAGCGGATCGGCGGCGGGTATTGCAGGCCGCCGCGGTTCCAGAGCTGGTTCATGCCGCGGGGGATGCCAAGCGGCGATCCGGTTCCGAGATTGCGCTCGTATATCTCCGCATAGTTGCCGACGAGACGGACCGTATCGGCCGCCCAGCTGTTGGAGAGGCCCATCTGCTCGCCGAAATTCCCTTCGGTGCCGACGAGCCGGCGAACGTCCGGCTTCGCGGAGGCAAGCGCCTCGTCGATGGTGTCGGAGGCGATGCCGAGCTCCTCGGCATCGAGCAGCGCGAAATAGACCCAGCGAACCAGGGTCGCCCATTTCGGGTCGTCCTGGCGGACGACCGGCCCGAGCGGCTCCTTCGAGATCGCGTCGGCCAGCACCAGATGCTCGTCCGCATCGTCGAGCTCGAGGCGCTCGGCATAGAGCTGCGACATGTCGCTGGTGATGACGTTGCAGTCGCCCTTCTTGTAGGCGGCGAGCGTCGCTTCCGGCGAGTCGGTGAGGACCGCCTCATAGCTCATGTTATTGGCGTTGAAATAGTCGGCGAGATTCGCCTCGCTGGTCGTGCCTCCAATGACGCAGACCCTGGAGCCGTCAAGCTCGAAGGACGACAAGACGCCGGCGGACCGCGGCAGGAGGAAACCCTGGCCGTCGTAATAGGTGACGCCGACGAAGGTCAGGCCGAGTTCGGTCTCGCGGCCCATCGTCCAGGTCGAATTGCGGGCGAGCAGGTCGATGTTGCCGTCGGAGAGCGCCTTGAAGCGCTCCGAGGCCGAGAGCGGCACATACTCGACCTTGTCCGGGTCGGCGAAGATCGCCGCCGCGACGGCGCGGCAGAAATCGACATCGAAGCCGGTCCATTTGCCGTCCGGGGCCTCGGCGCCGAAGCCGGGAAGGCCCTGGTTGACGCCGCAGACGAGCTTGCCGCGCGCCTTGACGTCGTCGAGCGTGGCAGCGGCCGCGGTGGCAGAGAGGCCGGCGGAGAGCAGGGTCGCTGCCAGCAGGCTGGCGGCGGCGCTGCCGATTGCGAAGCGGTTCATCACGATCTCCCGGGCCTAGAGCTTGGCCGATTGCATGACGACGACCTTGGTGCCGACCGGCACCCGCGAATAAAGATCGATGACGTCGCGGTTGACCAGGCGGAAGCAGCCCGACGACACGGCGTGGCCGATGGTGCGGGGCTGGTTGGTGCCGTGGATGCGATAGACGGTGTCGCCGAGATAGAGGGCGCGCGCGCCGAGGGGATTGCCGGGGCCGCCGCCCATGAAGCGAGGGAGATAGGGCTGCCGCTGGATCATCTCCGGCGGCGGCCGCCAGTCCGGCCATTCCTGCTTGCGCGAGATCTTCAGAAGGCCCTGCCACTGGAAGCCGTCGCGGCCGACGCCGATGCCGTAGCGGATCGCCTGGCCGTTGCCCTGGACGAGGTAGAGGAAGCGCTCGTCGGTGTGGATGATGATCGTTCCGGGCGGCTCGTTGGTGCGGAAATAGACCGGTTGCGGGCGATACTGCGCCGGCAGCATCTCCTCCTCCGGGGTCGGCACATAGCCGGGCTGCTCGTCGATGACGAGCTCCTTCTGGCTCTTGGCTTCGCCCGGCGAGGCGAAGAACGGCGCTGCGACGAGCGTCGCCACGGCCAGGCCGAGGATGGCCGACCGGATGGTCATGAACTTGCGCGTCATGGTCTCCTCATGTGGTTACGCCGCCCTCACGAACACTTGACGAATACCATCGTACCGTAGCGCTCCTGCGCGCTCTTATCGAGCCAGACGGTAATCAGGACGCCGCCCTCGTAAAATGTGACGACTCGGTCCTGCGGCATGCCGGGGGCGCCGCGCGGGCCGATGAAACTGCGGCCGTCGGGCGTCTGCTTGACGAAGACCTCCGAAGGCTTGTTCTGGTCGGCGAGGTACATCATGACACCGCCGCCCGGACCCTGCGTGATCTTGTAGGGATTGCTGCAGGCGGACTTGGCTTCCGCCTGGGTGCGGGTGCGGTCCTTCTCCTCGTGGTAGGAGGCGAAGCCCCAGTTGCCAACCAGCTCGAGCACCGGGACGGTGGTCGGCGGCGCGGCAACCGTCACCACGGCAGGCTGTTCGACGCCGAGATTCCCGGTGGTGTTGCAGGCGGCGAGTCCGCCGGCGAGCAGGATGGCGGCGAACGTCGGCAGGAATCGGGGGCGGCGGGACCTCGCCGCCTCCGGGGATCGGCCTTCCGGGGAGGCGCTCGAAAGCGGCTGTCCTTCCATTCAGATCATCCTCCCTGCCGGGGCGCCGGTTGGCGCCAATGCCGGCCCGGTGCGCGGCGAATATACCACTTCGCTCGGTGGCCGATACGGAAAGTCTGCCGCATACCGCGGCCCGTGCGGGCGCTAGCGGTCGACTGTTTGATAGACGGCCGCGACGTCGTTTCCGCCAAGGCCCTCCGCCATTGCCTGCTCATAGCGTTTCAGGGCGGCCTTGCCGGTTTCCGGCACCATGCCCTTCTCGGCCGCCAGCGCCATCGCGTAGCGAATGTCCTTGGTCATGTTGCCGAGGGAGAAATCCGGGTCGGCGAAATCGAGCTCGGCGATCCGCGGCATCTTCATCTTGACGATGGGACTGGAGGTGCCGGCTGTCGCATTGATTGCCGCAACCTGCCGCCGGTCGAGGCCGAGCTTCTCGGCCAGCGCCAGACCCTCCGCGGCGGCGGTGATCTGCGCAGCCCCCATCATGTTGTTGATCAGCTTCCATGTCGCGCCCGCCGCGGTGCCGCCGAGGTGGTGGATAGTATTGCTGATCGCGGCCAAAGCAGGCCGCGCACGCTCCAGCGTTGCATCGTCGCCGCCGACGAAGAGGACGAGATTGCCGCTTTCGGCGGCGTCGCGGCTGCCGCCGACCGGCATGTCGAGGAAGGACAATCCCTTCTCCCCGGTTGCCGCGGCCAGCTCGCGGATCCAGCCGGGCGACAGCGTGCTCGATTCGGCTGCGATCGCCCCGGCTTCGGCGCCGGCCAGCGCGCCATCCGGCCCGAGCCATACGGAACGCGACGCCTCGTCGTCGGAGACCATTGCCACGATCAGCTCGGCGCCTTCCGCGGCCTCGCGCGGCGTGCCGGCGACCCGCGCGCCTTTTGCCGCGAAGGGCTCGGCCCTCGCCCGGCTGCGGTTCCACACGGAGACGGTGAAGCCCTTGTCGAGCCAGTTGGACGCCATGCCGGCGCCCATGATGCCGAGGCCGAGGACGGCGATGCGTTGCATGAAAAGCCTCCGTTCAGGTGTGAAAAGCCGCCGGAACCGGCGCGCAATGGGGGTGCGGGAGCGAAAACGTTCGCCGATCCTACCGCGAAGGGCCATTCCGGTGCCAGTTTGTTGGTGGAGATCGGGTTGGCGGGTCGAAACATGGCGTCACACCGGCGAGAAGATGCTAAGACGGCGGAAGTTTCCTCGCCCGAACGAACGAAGCCGACCGGTAAGCGATATGTCCGCACCCGCATCACCGCGCGAAAGCGCCTCCGTCCACCACCTGCCGAATGCCCGTCCGGAGCTCCATCCCGACAATCCCGGCATTCCCCTCGACCTCGAACAGGTCCGCGCGGTCCGCGCCAACCTTTCGGCGATCCAGCGCCGCACCGCGACGCTGCCGACGCGCCGTACGGTGAAGAAGGAGTGGCAGGCGGCGTGGCTGGTCAAGGCGATCCAGTGCATCGACCTGACGACGCTGTCCGGCGACGATACCGAGGGAAGGGTGCGCCGCCTCTGCGCCAAGGCGCGGCAGCCGCTGCGCTCCGATCTCCAGGATGCGCTCGGCCTCGGCGATCGGCCGATCACGGTCGCCGCGGTCTGCGTCTACCATCGCTTCGTCGCGACGGCTGTCGAGGCGCTGGAGGGTTCCGGGATTCCGGTGGCGGCGGTCTCGACCGGATTTCCGGCGGGGCTCGCGCCCTTCGAGACGCGGCTCGCCGAGATCGAGGCCTCGGTCGCGGCGGGGGCGCGGGAGATCGACATCGTCATCACCCGCGAGCATGTGCTGAACGGCAACTGGCAGGCGCTCTATGACGAGGTGAAGGCCTTCAAGAAGGCCTGCGGCCCGGCGCATATGAAGTCGATCCTCGCCACCGGCGACCTCAGGACGCTCCGCAATGTCGGGCGCGCCTCGGTCGTCGCGATGCAGGCCGGCAGCGACTTCATCAAGACCTCGACCGGCAAGGAGGGCGTCAACGCGACGCTGCCGGTGGCGCTGGTCATGGTGCGCGCCATCCGCGCCTATCGCGAGGCGACCGGGCATGTCGTCGGCTTCAAGCCGGCGGGCGGCATCTCGACCGCCAAGGACGCCATGGCCTTCCAGTTCCTGATGAAGGAGGAGCTCGGCAACGACTGGCTGCAGCCGGCGCTGTTTCGCTTCGGGGCCTCGTCGCTGCTCGCCGATATCGAGCGCCAGCTCGAGTATTTCGTCACCGGGCGCTACGCGTCCTTCGACCATCATGCGATGGCGTGATGGCCGCGACCATGGCGGAGGAGACGCCGCGGATCCGGCAGCTCATCGTCGAGGCGGCCGAGGGGCTCGACCCGTGGGAGGCGATTCCCGAGGCGCGGCTTACCGGGGTGGCGGTGCGATGCGGCCCGGCGGAAGTGGCGGAAATCGTTGCGGAACTCGAAAAGCTGGCCGAGGAGAGACGCGCGCTGCCGGAGTGGGACGGCGATTCGTCCGACGACATATGGCGGGTGCAGAAGATGTATGGCGACATCCTCGGGCAGCTCGACCCGGCGCTCCTCGGGGAGGTGGCGAAGGGCTTCGCGAGCCCCGACGCCGATGCGCGGATGTGGGTCGTGATCGGCCTCGAAAGCCACGGTACGCCTGCGCTTTCGCCCTTGCGGGAACGGCTCGGCAGCGAGGCTGACGAAACGGTAAGGCAGGTCATCGCCGCCGCCATAGGGCGGCTGGAAGATGCTGAAAACTAACGGGAAATGCTTTCATGTCGGTAGCTGAAATCCTCGACGACCTCGACTATGGCCCGGCGCCGGAAAGCGACGCGGAGGCGAAGGCCTGGCTCGCGCAATATCCTGACGGGACAGGGCTTTTCATCGACGGCGCATGGCGGCAGCCGGCCTCGGGGGAGTGGTTCGAGACCCGCGACCCGGCGACCGGGGCGGTGCTCGCCAGGGTCGCCCAGGCCAATGAGACGGACGTGGACGCCGCCGTGGCGGCGGCGAGACACGCCCAGAGACACTGGGCGGCGCTGCCGGGACACCAGCGGGCACGCCATCTCTACGCCATCGCCCGTCTCATCCAGAAGCACAGCCGACTCTTCGCGGTGATCGAGGCGATCGACAACGGCAAGCCGATCCGCGAGACCCGCGACATCGACGTGCCGCTGGTGGCGCGGCACTTCTATCACCATGCCGGCTGGGCGCAGCTGATGACGCAGGAGATGCCGGACCGGGTGCCGGTCGGCGTCTGCGGCCAGATCATCCCGTGGAACTTTCCGCTGCTGATGCTCGCCTGGAAGATTGCGCCGGCGATCGCGCTCGGCAACACGGTGGTGCTGAAGCCGGCGGAGTTCACGCCGCTGACCGCGCTGCTCTTCGCCGACATCTGCCGGATGGCCGGCCTGCCGAAGGGCGTCGTCAACATCGTCACCGGCGACGGCGCGACCGGCGAGCTGATCGTCAGGCACCCGGACATCGACAAGCTCGCCTTCACCGGCTCGACCGAGGTCGGCCGCAAGATCCGCGAAGCGTCGGCCGGTTCCGGCAAGGCGCTGACGCTGGAGCTCGGCGGCAAGTCCCCCTTCATCGTCTTCGACGATGCCGACCTCGATTCGGCGGTCGAGGGCGTGGTCGACGCGATCTGGTTCAA
>JAGRKY010000399.1:5131-13129 GCA_020442095.1 Bauldia sp. | reverse complement strand
TCAGCGAGGCGCCGAAGCCGAGCGCCACCAGCGCGTCGACGACGATCCGGTCGCCGGGGGCGTGGCCGAGGAACTCCGTCAGCACCAGGTAGTAGACGGAGACGCCGAGGAGCGCGAGGCCCGCGACGAGGAGCCCGGTGATCGCCCCTGAGCGGAAGGCGATGCCGAGGCCTGCGGCGAGGCTCTGGCTCGCGGCCTGCGCCGTGCGGACATTGGCCCGCACCGACACCATCATGCCGATGAAGCCGGCCAACCCGGAGAGCACCGCACCGACGAGGAAGCCGATCGCCACCGGGATCGACAGCAGCCAGGCGACGATGATGAACACCACGACACCGACGATGGCGATGGTCGTGTACTGGCGCCGCAGATAGGCGGTGGCGCCTTCCTGGATCGCCGCGGCGATCTCTTGCATCCGCGCAGAACCGGCATCGGCGGCAAGCACCGACTGGATCGCCCAGATCGCATAGGCAATGGCAAGGAGACCGCAGAGAATGATGATGTAAAGCACGGGTATTCCTCTTCGTCGGTAGGCCGCTTCTTCCCGGGAAGGCGGGTGGCGACTCTTGGATTACATGGGAATCAGCGTGGCCGTCCCCCACGGCCAGTAAAACGCCGGGCGAGGGTATGACCTTTCACATGCCGGTCGTCAAGCCTCTCCGCAGCGGACCGCCGGCGGAGAATCGTCGGATGTTTCGCTTGTCGACTTTGCTTCAGGCGACGACGACGAAGTCGCTGTATTTCAGGTCGAGGCCCGCCTCGACAACGGCGAACTGCTTGATCGTGTTGCCGCCATCTCCGTCTCTGTCGAAGCCGACCGCACCGCTGTCCTTGTCGTAGACGATGCGGTCGGAACCGTCCTTCGCGCTGCTGCCGACGACGAAGGCGTCCGCGTCGAGCTTTCCCTTGGGGCCGATGCCCTTGAAAGCATGTTTGGACAGCACGAACTTGTCCTTGCCTGTCGCGAAGTCATTGATCGTGTCGATGTTGTCGGGCGCGAAATTCGACGTGAACATGAAGCGGTCGCGCCCGGCGCCGCCGGTCAGGTCGTCGGCGCCGCTCTTGCCGTCCAGTATGTCGCGTCCCTGGTCGCCGGTCAGGCTGTCGCCCCCCGATCCACCGATCAGCTTGTCGCGTCCTCGCCCACCGAAGGCCTCGTCGTCCCCGGCCCGCCCCTTGATGAGGTTCCGGGCGGTATTCCCCTGAAGATAGTCCGCGCCGGTTCCGCCGATCGCATTCTCGATCGTCACGCCATGGGCGATCGTGAAGCCGCCGTAGATCCCGTCTGCATAGGACAGGAAACCGCCGCCGCCGGGTTCCAGCTTCAGCGTCGCTTCGCGCAGGTCGATCAGCGCCGGGTCGCTGCCCCCATAGACGATCCGGTCGGTCCCGCCGGCGTCCCAGATGCAGGAATAAAAGGTCCCCGTGCCGTTGGATGACGGCAGGAAATAGGTGTCGTTGCCGGTGTGATAGGCGTTGTTCGCGCCGTATTTCTCCTGCAGCACGGCGATGTCGAGCGCCATCGGCGTACCCTGGTAGCCGTAGCTCAGCGACGGCGGCAGACCGTCCGGGTTGGTCTGCCATCCCGTATTGTAGGACATCGTCGTATAGACGCCCTGGTTCAGGTCGTAGTCGCCAAGATCGTCGAAGGCCGACGACACGCCCGGGAAAATGGTCGAGTGGCCGCCCTTGTCGTGGGGATGGGCGAGGCCGAGGCCGTGGCCAAGCTCATGGATGATGGTGACGAAGCCGAAGCCGCCCTGCTCGAGTCCGCCGGAACCCGGGTTCGACCAGTCCCACCCAGACCCCGCATAGTTGAAATAGCCGAAGCCGGCGCGATCGGTCTCTCCGGGCGGGTACATGGCGCCGAGGGTCGAGCCGGACTCGGCGAAGGTCAGAAGGTTGTAGTCGGCCTGCCCCGCCTGCGAGACCTCGTGAAAATGCAGGTTCAGGAAAGAACTGTAGACCGCCAGGGCCTTCTTGAACTGGCCCTTCTCGTAGTCGGTGAAGCCGGAGGACACCTCGCCAAACGGCGTCGTCTCGCCGTAGCCGTAGAAGTGATAGAAAACGAAGGTGTCGTCGTTGTTGAGTTTCGTTCCCCAGTCGAGGCCTGATTCTAGCGCTGACGCGATCATTGCTTCTGCCGGGGTTCGAAGATGGTGCGAATTTTGCGCGATGTCTGACGATTCTCGCAACCAACCGGTAACGAAAGCTTACCACCCCGGCGCTGCCGCGCCGCACCGATTTTTGCCAGCTCAGATCACGATGAAGTCGCCGGCATGGAGCTTGGTGCCCGGATCGACATGCGCGAAGAGCTCCTTGCCCGCATGCCCGGAGCCGTCCGCGTCGTGATAGATGTTGCCTGATTTCTTCTGGTAGATGACGTGGTCGTCTGCGTCCTTCGCCGCTGATCCCGTGACGAAGTATTTCGCCCGGAGCCTGCCTTCGTCGCCGATGCCGCTGAAGGCGGCATTGTCGAGACCGATCTTCTCGCCGCGCTGGAAGTTGGTGATCGTGTCGACGCCGTGGCCCGGCGCCTCCTTGAAGAAATACTGGTCCTTGCCCTTGCCGCCGTTGAGCTTGTCGTTGTCGGCGCCGCCGCTGAGCTTGTCCGCGCCGCCCCGCCCCCTGAGCACGTCGTGGCCGTCCCCGCCCTCGAGCGTATTCTTCAGCCCGTTCCCCTTGATCTTGTCGTTGCCATCGCCGCCGGTGGCATTCTCGATCTTGGTGTCCGGGCCGATCATCACGGCCTTGGCCTGCGTCCAGCCGTCGCCGAAGTCGATCGCCCGCCCGAGCTTGTTCCAGTGGCCGATCACGAGGTCTATCGCGACGTCGGCCTTGCCGACCGAGACGATCGTATCCGTGCCGCCGGTGTCGTAGATCGTTTCCCAGTATTGCTGATTGCTGTGGTAGGTATAGGTGTTGTTCCCGGCATTGTGCGACGCCTTGCCGTAGAGTTCCTGCATGGCAAGGATGTCGAACCACATCGGCGTCGTCGGGTAGAAGTCGGCGTAGTTGTCGCCGCCCTTGTGCGCCTTGTAGGACATCACCGTATAGGAATAGTTGTCGTAGGCTGCCGAGAGCTTCGGCTTGCCTTCGAACGGATGCTCCAGCCCGAGCGCGTGGCCGATTTCGTGGATCGCGGTAAGGTAGTCGTAGCTGCCCTTCTGGAGCGTGCTGCCCGACGAGGTGTGCCACTCGCCGTGCTTGAACCAGACGTCGCCACCGACCGGGCTGCCGGACGGATAATAGGCGTGCGCGCTTTCGTTGTTGTCGGCGACGTCGGTGAGCGCGAAGCGGAGATCGCCGACGACGCTCGCATTATCCGCGACCTGAATGAAGGATACGTTCGCGACCGCGGCCCATGCGCCGAGCGCGGCCGCTATCCCCGCCTGCTCCGCCCCCGACAGCGCATAGAAGGCGTAGAACTCGCCCTGGCCGGTGAACCCGTCCTTGCTGGTATTCGCGTAGTCGCCGTAGTTGCTCTTGAAGTAGGCGGTGCCCGACGGGAAGCTGTAGGTCAGCGTGACCGCCGGCCCGCCTCCGTCGTCCCACTTGGTTCCGGCGATCAGTGCGGCGACCGACTTGTCGAGGCCACCCGTGCTGACGGATTTGGTGGCGATACTGTTGCTGGTCGGTGTCGACACGGATGCGATCCCCTCCGCCGGTTTCCACGATCCGGCAGGCTCCGCACATCATACGTGAGCCCGATGGCGATCCATCAGAAAAAAGCGGCGCCGAAATGGCGCCGCCTTTCAATCCGATCAAAAATCTTTCGGCTCTCGCCGCTCAGATCACGAACATGTGGTCGGCATCGAAGTTGCCGCTGGCGATATGAGCGACCGCCTGGGCGACGCCCGAACCGCTCCCGTCCGCATCATAGGACAGGATCTTCGTGCTCGTATCGTAGCTGAACCGCTGGCTGGTGTTGGTGAACGGGCCGTCGATAACGAGCAGGTCCGCGTTGAGCATGCCCTTCGCACCGATGCCTGCGAACGCGTTGTGGTCGAACTTCATCTTCTCGCCCGACTGCAGCTTGGTGATCGTATCCATGCCGTTGCCGGGGCCGTCCTTGAAGAAATACTGATCCTTCCCCTTGCCGCCGTTGAGGATGTCCTCGCCCTTGTCGCCCTGCAGCTTGTCGTTGCCGGCGCGCCCCTTGAGCGTGTCGTTGCCGTCGAACCCGCGCAGGTAGTCGTTCTCCTTCGACCCCTTGAAAAGGTCGTCGCCGCTGAAGAACTGCGCCAGTCCATCCTCGAAGGACATTTGGCCAAGGCTGAGCGCCTGGGCGACCGTAAGGTGGAGATCGGAGACCTTGAAGGCGAGATCACCCTTGAAGAAGATGTCGATCGTCTCGATCGTTCCCGCGACCGGGACCTTGGCGACAAAAACGAAACCGCTGCCGCCGACGTCGGCCTCGACCTTTCCGGATTTCGCCGTGAAGCCGCTCGAACTCGTGTCGGAGACCTTGTCGACGTCCCCGCTGAGGACGTCACCGAGCTTGGTGAAGGAATTGGGTTTGAGCTTTTCCTTGGCAATGACCTTGACCATCTCACCACTCCCTTTTGTCCGGTTAACCGCAGATTAACGGCATAAGAACCCGGGACGGCGGGAGAGTCGAGACCTATGCGGGTCTCGCGACCGGTTTTTCCGCCTCGCGGTTGTGCCGAGGCCACACCAGGCCGCGAGGGCGCGACGCCGCTAGATGACGAAGAAATCCGTATTCGACATGGCGAGATGGGTCGAGAGCGTCGCGAACTGGACCTGGGCGCCGCCGCCATTCCCGTCCGCGTCGTAATAGGTCGCGCCGGTCGTGTCGTCGTAGATGATCCGCTGGTCGGCGTCGGTCGCGTGGGTGCCGATCGCGAACTCCTTGGCCTTGAGCACGCCCTTGCGGGAGAGCCCGGAAAAGATCTTCAGCGCCAGGTCGATGGCATCGCCGCCCGACTTGAAGTCGGTGATCGTGTCGACATTCGTCGCCTCGTCGAGGGCGCTGTTGAAGACGAAGGTGTTGAAGCCCTTGTTGCCGGTCAGGATGTCATTCCCGACGCCGCCATTGATGGTGTCGCTGCCGCCGCCGCCGCCGATCGTGTCGTCGCCGTTGTTGCCTTTCAGGTTGTCCGAGCCGCCGGCCCCGAGGATCGAGTCGTTGCCGACGCCGCCCTTGACCGTGTCGGCACCCTTGCCGCCGTTGATCCCGTCGTCGCCGTCATTGCCGTTGATCTTGTCCTGTCCCTTGTAGCCGTAGAGGACGTCGCCCTCCTCCGAGCCCTTGATCGTGTCGTTGCCCGAGAAGATCTGCTTGCTGAGGGCGGGAAAGCTCTTGCTGAAATAGTGGTCCATGTTGGACACCGAGATCAGCAGGTTGGTGAGCTCGTAATGGACGTCGCCATCCACCACCACCTCGATCGACTTGATGATCCCGACCTTCGGGATGCTGCCCTTGTAGACAAGGCCGCTCCCCTCCATCCGGAAGGTGACGCCGGCATCCTGGTCGATCGCGGTCACCGTCTTGTGGGTGCGGTTGATCAGCTTCATGTCGGTGAAGCTCGACAGCAGGCTCAGTTCAGAGAGCTTCTGGTTGTTGACCGCGACGTCCGCGTTGAACTTGACCATTATCTTCCTCCTCGAGTGTCCGCTGGCGGCGGAGCGATCCCCCGCAACGAAGGGGCATTGGTGCGGACCAGACGTTAAGACTCCATCAAGAAATCGGGGCTGACCGGCCGAGTATGGCGAACCGGCCGGTCAAAGGCCATTCCGGCGCGAGCGTGACCGGCCTCTCGGAACACCCCCGACGGTGTCGATCACCAGCTCCCGCAACCAGCGATGGGCGGGCGCGCCATCGGTCCCCTTGTCCCAGATCATGGAGAGGTCGAATCCCGGCAGGGCGATCGGCACCGGGCGCATCTCAAGCGGCACCGCCTTGCTGGCCTGTTCCGCCAGGCGCCGGGGCACCACGGCGATCAGGTCGCTGTCGCTGACCACGAATGGCAGGGTCACGAAGCTTGCCGCGCTATAGACGACGGACCGCTTGAGGCCCTGCTCCGCGAGCACCGCATCGACCACGCCGACCCCGTCACCGCGCTGGGACACGAGGGCGTGCGGCAGCGCCAGGAACGTATCGAGGTCGAGATCCGCCCCGATCGCGGGATGCCCCTCCCGCGCGATGCAGATGAAATCCTCGTGGAACAGCACCGTGCCGCGATGCCGCTTGGCGATCGACTCAGGGCGGCCGATCGCCAGGTCGATGTCGCCGCGGTCGAGCTGGGTCGGAACGACCTCCCTCCCGAACGGCCCGACGAGCAGATGGCAGTGCGGCGCCTTCTCCCGCAGCTGCCGGATGACCTCCGGCAGCACGACGTATTCGACATAGTCCGTGGTCGCGAGCCGCACGGTGAAGCGCGCGGTCGCGGGATCGAAGCGCGCATCGTCGTTGACCGCCCGGTCGACCGCCTCCAGCGCGGCCGAGACCTCGACGCCGATCTTCTCGGCACGCGGCGTGGGCCGCATCCCGCCGGGCGTCCGCACGAAGAGCTCATCGTCGAACAAGGCCCTGAGCCGCGACAGGGCGTTGCTCATCGACGGCTGCGCAAGGCCGATACGGGCCGCCGCGCGCGTCACGTTGCGTTCGCGCATCATCGCGTCGAACGCAACGAGCAGGTTAAGGTCGACCGAAGCAATATTCTTCATATCAATGTACTATATATCAAACATCTATTGGATCAATGAGAATCGACACGCCAAATTCGGTGCATCCAGGCTCTCGAAGGAGGTTTGAAAATGTCCAGGTCCAGAATTCTCGTCACGGGTGCGACCGGCAACACGGGTGGCGCCATCATCGCAAGGCTCGACGCGGCCGGCATCAAGGCGCGCGCCTTTGTCCGCGACCCCGCAAAGGCCGCGCACCTCGCCTCTCCCAACATCGAGGTCGTTGCCGGCGACCTTGGCGACAAGGCCAGCCTCGTCGCCGCGATGCGAGGAATCCACGCGGTCTATCTCAACGTGGTTCCCGGGCCGCAGGCCCTCGCTTACGTCGACAACGTCATCGCGGCGGCGAAGGAAGCCGGTGTCTCCCATATCGTGAAGCTGTCCGGGATGAACGCGTCGCCGCAATCGCGCTCGGCGATCATCCGCCTCCACGCCGAAGGCGACCGGCGCGTCATGGAGTCGGGGCTCACCTGCACCATCCTCCGCGCCAACTCGTTCTTCCAGAACCTTCTCTCCCAGATGCAGTCGATCCGCGCCGAAGGCCGGTTCTACCTGCCGCTCGGCCAGGCGCATCAGTCGCTCGTCGACGTCGCGGACATCGCCGCGGTCGCCGTCACGCGGCTCCTGGACGAAAACGCCACGAGCGGCACCTTCGACATAACCGGCCCGCAGTCGCTGACCTTCCGGGAGGTCGCCGGCGAACTGGGCAAGGCGCTCGGCCGCGACGTCGACTATGTGCCGATCAGCAACGAAGCCTTCCGCGACTATCTCCTCGGTGTCGGCCTGCCGAAGGCCGCCGCGGAAAACGTCGCCGAGCTCTTCGATGTCTTCGCCGATGGCTCCTATGCCGGGGTCAGCGACGACTTCGAGCGGGTGGTCGGCCGCCCGCCCCGCCCCTACGCCGCTTTCGCCGCGGAACTGGCCTAGCTCCCGGCGGACTATGCCGGCGAGGCCGCATCGTTTCCACGATGCGGCCTCCTCGATCGACCACGAGCGGCCTCAGGCCCGGTCGATCATGCGGTAGCCGACGCCCGGCTCGTTGAGGATGTATTTCGGGTCGGCGGGATCGTCGCCGAGCTTGTGGCGGAGCTGGCTGACGAAGACGCGCAGATACTGTGTGTCATCTTCATGCGCCTTGCCCCAGATCTCGCGCAGCAGGTGCCCATGGGTCACGATCCGCCCCGCATGGCGCGCGAGCAGGCCGAGCAGATCGAATTCGCGCGGCGTCAGGCGGACCGCCGCCCCGGCGAGCCGCACCTCGTGACGGGCGAAATCGATCGTCAGATCGCC
>JAGRKY010000399.1:0-5064 GCA_020442095.1 Bauldia sp. | reverse complement strand
TCGGCCATGCCGAACGGCTTGACCACATAGTCGTTGGCCCCCGCATCGAGCGCGGCGACCTTCTCGCTCTCCGCCTGCCGCACCGACAGGATGAGGATCGGCACCGCCGACCATTCGCGAATGCGTTCGATGACCGTCCTGCCGTCCTGGTCGGGAAGCCCGAGGTCGAGGATGACGAGGTCCGGCTGCTCGGCCGCGCATCGGGCGATCCCCTCCGCGCCGTTCGCCGCCTCGCTGACCGCGAGGCCATGCGCCTCCAGTGCGATCCTCAGGAACTTGCGAATCTGCGCCTCGTCGTCGACCAGCAGGATCCGGTGGCCGCTCATCCCTGCTCCGCCGCCTCCCGGCCCGTCGTCGGAAGGGCGATGTCGATCTCGATCACCGTCCCGGGCCCGCCGTCCGGCGGCGGCACCGCGCGGATCGTCCCGCCATGGGCGCTGACGATGCCGCGGGCGATCGCCAGTCCCAGGCCCGTCCCCCGGCTCAGCCTGTCGCCGGCATTGACCCGGTAGAACATGTCGAACACCCGCTCCCGATCTTCAGGCCGGATGCCGGGACCGCGGTCAGCCACCCGCAGCCGCAGCCTGCCTCCTTCGGCCCTGCCGCCGATCGTGATCTCGGTCCCCGCCGGGGCGTATTTGCCGGCATTGTCGAGGACGTTGATCAGCGCCTGTTCGAGCAGCAGCGCGTCGCCCCGGAACGGCGGCAGCTCCGCCGGCAGGTCGATGACGATGCGATGCCCCGTGAGTTCGCGCCGGAGCTGCCTCAGCGCTCCGCCGACCAGCTCCCTCGGGTCGATCCACTCGCGATTGAGCAGGAGCGGCCCGCCGCTGATCCTCGTCATGTCGAGAAGGTTCTGCACGTAGCGGTTCAGCCGCTCGCCCTCGTCGCGGATCGTCTCGACCAGCGCCCGCCGGCTCTCGGCGCTGATCGCGTCCGGCGCTTCGAGGAGACTGCTTGCCGCGCCGATGATCGATACCAGCGGCGTCCTCAGGTCGTGGCTGACGGAGGATAGCAGCGCCGCCCGCAGCCGTTCCCGTTCCGCCACAAGACGCGCCTCCTCCATCTCCGAGGCGAGCCTCGCCTGTCGCGCCGCTCCTGCCCGCTCGGCATCGATGCGCTCCCTCAGCCGTGCCGACAGGTCGCCCATCAGGACCGCGACCGTGAGGAACAGCACCAGGGTCAGCACCAGTCCCTTGTCGGCGATCGCCAGCTGGAAATACGGCTCGGTGAAGAAGAAGTCATAGACGAGGAAGCTGAGTAGGCTCGAGAAGATCGACGGCGCCCGCCCCCACCAGCGCGCGACAAGCAGCACGCCGACCAGGAACAGGAGCGCCAGGCTCTCCACCGGGAAGACGCCGCGGATCAGGAAGGCCACGCCTCCGGCGGCCGCGACCACCGCGACGGCGCCCGCATATGGCAGGGCGCTGCGCGCCGAAATCAGCGTCCGGTCGTTGGCGGTCGGGACAATCGACATGGGGCGTCCGTCATCTCCGCCAGTATGCCACAAACAGCATGACATAGACCGTGGTCAGTTCGAGCCGCCCCAGCAGCATCGCAAGCACCAGCATCCATTTCGCTTCGGCCGCGACAGACGCGAAGTTGCCGGCAGGCCCGACCACCGGCCCGAGCCCGGGCCCGACATTCGCCATGGCCTGGACGACGGCGCTGGTGCTCGACAGGAAATCGAGCCCGGTCGCCATGACCGCGAGCGACAGCGCCAGGATGGTGACGATGTAAAGGAAGAAGAAGTTGCGGACCGACTCGATCATCTGCTCCTCGACGAGCCGCTCGCCGTAGCGGGTGGTCAGGATCCGGTGCGGCGAGAGGGTCCGCTTGAACTGGCGCGATACGCCGGCGAACAGGATATGCCAGCGGAACACCTTGATGCCGCCCGCGGTCGACCCGGCGCATCCCCCGATCAGCATCAGCACGAAGAACACCCCGACGGCGAAGCTCCCCCAGGCCGAGAAGTCGGCGTTGGCGAAACCGGTATCTGACAGGACCGAGGCGACGTTGAAGGCGGACAGCCGCAGCGCCTGCCAGAATCCCATATCGCCGGACGACACGTTCCAGGCCGTCACCATTGCCACCGCCGCCGCAAGGATGGCAAGGAATGCCGGTACCTGCCGGTCCTGCAGGATCATTCCGCGGCGCTCGACGGCAAGCCGTGCCCACCACATCAGCGGCAGCGCCCCGGCCGTCATGAAGACGATGCCGACACATTCGATCGCGACAGAGTCATAGGCTCCGATGGAAGCGTCTCGCGTCGAAAAGCCCCCGGTCGAGATCGTCGCCATCGCGTGGTTGATGGCGTCGAAGGCGCTCATCCCCGCAAGGCCGTACGCGAAGGCGCAGACGGCCGTCAGCACCGCATAGGTCGCGAGGATCGTCCGCGCTATCTGGCTGAGCCGCGGCAGCGGCTTGTCGGAGATGTCGGAGGATTCGGCCCGGAAAAGCTGCATGCCACCGACGCCGAGGATCGGCAGGAGCAGGATCGCCGTGACGACGATTCCCGCCCCGCCGAGCCACTGGAGCATTGAGCGCCAGAGCAGGATGCCGTGCGGCATGGTGTCGAGCCCGACGAAGACGGTCGAGCCCGTCGTGGTCAGGCCGGAGGCCGTCTCGAAAACCGCGTCGGTCACCGTCGCGGCAACAGGCGAGAAGATGAAGGGAAGCGACCCGAACAGGATGACAAGGAGCCAGGCGGACAGGGTCAGCGCATAGCCGACCCTCCGGTCGATGGCCGCCCGGTAGCCGTGGCTGGAGAGCGCCAGGGCGCCGCCGACATAGGCGGTGATCGCCAGGGCGACCGCGAAGCTCCGCCACTCGGAATCGTTCATGGCGACATCGACGACCAGCGGAACCGCCATGCTCGCGCTGAGAATGAGAAGGACGCAGCCGTCGACAAACAGCACAAAGCGGAACGGCCGCGCCGCCGGCGCGCTGGTCGCGCCGCGCGGGCGCACCGCGCCGGTTTTGGGCGATCGCAACGCGACCGCGCGAGACTGCGCTTCCGAAGGCATGATGGTAGGGAGGGTCTCCGCCGTGGTGACCATCACATGGCGAAGACCGGCATAAGCGCGCCATTCGGATTTTCGGGCGGCGGCATAAGGATCGCGCAAAGGCGATGCGGAAGATCGCTTCCCTTTCGACCCGTCGGGCAAGCCCGGCAAACGGCAAACTTGCCCGCCATGTCGAAAGCAAGGACGCTCGACCGGGTGGCCGCCCGCCCGCCCGAAACAAATCAGGGCCCCCTTTCGGGAGCCCTGACGATTCAGTGCTGCAATTCGGTTAGAGACTTCCGCCCGCCTACGAGGCGGCCGGGGTCTCTTCCTCGTCGTCGCGCATCAGCTCTTCGCGCGAGACGGTGTTGTCGAGGCACCGCCGCCCACGCCCACTCTTTCCACTACTTGGCAAAGAACTCCTTCGATAGGATCACGCTCCCCGAAGCAAACAAACTGCGCTTGCGACATTATGAACAGGACCTTTCTGCACAGTTTCGACCCCTCAGCAAATAGTCCAATCACCGGCGGAACCGTCGACTTGGACGTTCTAGAGATCGAAGACGCCGGCATCAGAGAAGTGCTTCAGACCCCTGGCGCCGCCTACGGCGCGTGGTCCATTCTTGATAAGCTACTGACTCCAACCGGTGGAGGAACCCCATTCATTTTTCGGGAACCGCTTGGACAGGCGCGTGAAGTCAAGGTAGCACTTTCCGGGCTTTTCGGTCGTTTCGTTGCTCGCGCCTATCTCAAACGGCATATGGGTCTTTCTATCTTTGCCCATCTCGGCAACCGGACGATCGACCTAGACGGTCGCAGAAAAATCCAGGTCAAACGGCTATCCCGTGGCGACTTACCGGACTGGATCGCTTGTGCTGCCGATTTCTCTTCGTTGACCATCGCTGAGGCCAAGGGTTGCCATGATCGCGGTGGCCCTGAAAAGGCACTCGATCGTGCGTGGGCGCAGGCGAAGCGGATTGATATCACCGCGAACGGTCACAGAGTAACCGTGAAGCGCATCGCGATAGCTACTCGTTGGGGCGTTGCCTCAACGGGACCAACCGAAGCGCATCTGTCCGTCCGAGATCCAGTCGATGGAGGCGAGTCACTCGGACCCGAAGAGGAAGACGCCCTTTTCGTCGGGCTCCTCCGCCAGCATATCGCCAATTTGATAAGGCCACTCGGTCACGCGGAACTGGCTGACGCCCTCCAAAACATCTCGTCTCTTCCGTCCGAAGAGGCCACTTCGGGTTTGCACGAAAATGCTCGGACTTTGCTAGACCTTACCAAGGAATACGAGGCGGAACCCTCAGTCTCCCCAGAGGGGCTCATCGGAGGAGTCGTTACCCGCGCAGGACCACTCTCGGAAGCCGGTTCTTCGAATACCGACCAAGAGATGCTTGCACGCCTTAATCTTCGGCCCGTCTTTGTCGGCGTCGAACGCGACCTTGTCCGGGCCATCGTTGACGAAGAGCCTCAACGGATACGCACAAAGTTGGCCCACTCTTCGCGTCCGGCTGAATTCGCGCGCGGAGACCCCGGCAGCGGTTGGATCATTCCACTGGGCGAGGAACAGCACGTCATTCGCCGGGACTAAAAGCGTTCAACCTGACGATACCTAATTTGCCCCTGGGGAAGGGCCCACAATCTACCTGTACTGAAACCACCCGCCCCGCCTACGAGGCGGCGGCCGGGGTCTCTTCCTCGTCGTCGCGCATCAGCTCTTCGCGCGAGACCGTCTTGTCGGTGACGTTGACGAGCTCCAGCAGGAAGTCGACCACCTTCTCCTCGTAGATCGGCGCGCGGAGGCCGGCGACCGCATCAGGGTTGGAGCGGTAGTATTCGACGACTTCCTTCTCGCGTCCGGGGAACTGGCGGAGCTGCGCCGAAAGCGCCCGCTGCACCTCTTCCTCGGTCACCTGGATGTTGTTCTTCTCGCCGATTTCGGAGAGCACCAGGCCGAGCCGCACACGGCGCTCGGCGATCTTCTGGTAGTCGGCGCGGGCCGCCTCCTCAGTCGTGTTCTCGTCCTCGAAGGTCTTGTTCGACTGGCTGAGCT
>JAGRKY010000398.1 GCA_020442095.1 Bauldia sp. | reverse complement strand
TTCGACGCGATCGAGACGATCGTCGTCATCTACTCCGAGAATCGCAGCTTCGTTCACCTGCTCCCCGACTATCCGGGCGCTTCGGGCATCGCGGAGGCGCCCGAGGCATCCGTGGTCCAGCGCGACCGCGACGGGTCGGTGCTGGCCGAGCTGCCGGCGGTGTGGAAGCCGGATTCCGGACGGCCGGACCGCGGCAAGCTCAACCCGCCGGTCGCCGACCCCGCCTATCCGCTGACGATGCCGAACGCGCCCTTCCGGATCGACGCGCCGCCCTACAACAAGCCGGCGGACATCCTGACCGAGGTGCCGGTCCACCGCTATTACCAGAACCGGATGCAGATCAACGGCGGCAAGAACGACATGTTCGTCGCCTGGACCGATGTCGGATCGCTGGCGATGGGGAATTACGGTGGACCAGGCACGCATCTCTACCAGCTCGCGCGGGACTATACCCTCGCCGACCAGTTCTTCATGGGCGCCTTCGGCGGCTCGAACTTCAACCACTTCTACCTCGCCTGCGCCTGCTCGCCGCTGTTTCCCGACGCGCCGGAGAGCATGCGGGCGGTGGTCGACGCCGAGGGCAACCTGAAGCTCGCGCCGGACTCGCCGAAATCCGCGCTGGACGGGCCGCCTATCTGGGTGCAGGACGGCTCGGTGACGCCGGACGGCCACGTCATCAACACCGTCCAGCCGTCCTACCAGCCAAGCGGCATCCCGCCGGCCAAGGGCGGCGACCCGGCGCTCGCCGACCCGGCCGGGCATCCTCTCCCCCCGCAGACCGAGCCGACGATCGGCGACCAGCTGTCGGACAAGGGCATCGACTGGGCGTGGTACGCGCAGGGCTGGGACATCGCACTGGCCTATCGCGGCGTCATCTACAACACCGCCGGCGCGGTCGACTTCCAGCCCCACCACCAGCCCTACAACTATTTCGCCAAATACGCGCCGGGCACCGAGGCCCGCGACAAGCACCTGAAGGACATGGAGGAATTCTGGGACGAGGCAGCGGCGGGGACGCTGCCGGCGGTGGTCTTCCTCAAGCCGGACGGCAAGCATAACAAGCATCCGGGCGAGAGCACCATGTCGGCGGGCGACCTGATCGCCGGGACAATCATCAACACCCTGCAACGCAGCCCGCAATGGGACCACATGGCGATCATCCTGACCCATGACGAGAATGGCGGATTCTGGGACCCGGCACCGCCGCCGGCGGGCGATCGCTGGGGACCGGGCTCGCGCATCCCGACGGTGATCGTCTCGCCCTTCGCCAAGAAGGGCTTCGTCGACCACACGACCTACGACACCACCTCGATCCTCGCCTTCATCTCCAAGCGGTTCGGGCTGGAGCTGCTGCCCGGAATCCGGACCCAGTTCGGCGACCTGAGGAACGCTTTCGCCTTCGGATCGGAGTGAGCCGGGCCGGCCAGGGGACCGCGCCCGCCGGCCGCGCGATTGCCCTTGAACCGGCGCGGCTTTGCTTCTAGGTTCCGGCCACAAACGTGCAGCCGTAGCTCAGTTGGTAGAGCGCCGGATTGTGGATCCGTAGGTCGCTGGTTCGAGCCCAGCCGGCTGTACCATTCACATCGATCGCCAGGATCGATCCCGGGCGCCTGCCTCAAGGCGGCGCCCACTGATTTCCCACCCTCACAGGCACGCGACGCTCGCTGCGGAATCGGCGGGGCCGGATTTTGTCGCCGAGTCTGCACATGCAATCGTTAGTATCGAGCCTGATACAGGCACCCATTCGCCAGGGAGGATCGCCATGTGCATGGCCTGTGAAATGGGAAGTGCGATATTCGGAAGCATTGGTATGAGCCGGCGCACGCTCCTGAAAGGCGCCGGCGCGGCTGCCTTGTCGGCGGGCGTCGCATCGAGCGACTTCTTCTGCTCGGAGGCCCGGGCACAAGGCACCGGCGACAAGATCTTCACCGGTGGTCCGATCATCACCGTCGATGACGCCCTTCCAAGCGCCGAGGCCGTTCTGGTACGCGACGGGCGCATTCTTGCGGTCGGCACACGCGACGAGATCGAATCGAAAAAGCAGGGGGCGGCCGAACTGATCGATCTCGACGGCCGCACCATGCTTCCCGGCTTCTTCGATCCCCACAGCCACGTGATGCTGGTCGGCCTGCAGGCGAACTCCGCCAATCTGCTGCCGCCACCCGACGGGGACGGCACCGACATCGCCGCCCTGCAGCGAATCCTCCGCGACTGGTGGGCCAGGAACAAACAGACGGTCGATCGCTATCAACTGATCATGGGTTTCGGCTACGACGATTCCCAGTTGACGGAGCAGCGCCATCCGACCCGTGACGATCTCGACGCGGTCTCCACCGAGCTGCCGATCTATCTCATCCACCAGTCCTCGCATCTCGGCTGCTGCAATTCGAAAGCGCTCGAATTCGCGGGGATAACCGCGGATACCGCAGACCCGATCGGCGGCGTATTCCGGCGGAGGCCGGGCAGCAACGAGCCCAATGGCGTGCTGGAGGAGAGCGCCCATGTCGCGGTGCTCCTCAAGTTGCTCGCCAAGCTCGACAGGGACGCCGTCATGACGATGATCAAGGACGGTGCCGCCTTCGAGGCCAGGTTCGGCTACACCACCGCCCAGGAAGCCGCGGTGTTCAGCCCGCTCCTGCTGGAAGTCGCGGAGCAAGGCGGATTTGCCATCGACGTCCTGAACTATCCCGAGTTCTTCCAGTTCAAGGACGTCATCCAATCTCCATGGCTCTCGCGCGACTACCGGAACCATTACCGGATGGGCGGCACCAAGCTGGTCGCCGACGGGTCGCCGCAGGGAAAGACGGCGTGGCTCTCCCGCCCCTATTTCGTTCCGCCGCAAGGCAAGGGACCCGACTATGTCGGCTATCCGGCGATGCCGAATGAAGCGCTCATGGATGCGGTCGACACTGCCGTGGCGAACGGCTGGCAGGTGCTTTGCCACTGCAACGGCGACGCGGCGGCGGATGTCTATATCGCGGCCCTGCGGGAGGCCGCGAGGAAACATGGGGCGCTGAACGGGCGCAGGAATGTCCTCATCCACGGCCAGACGCTCCGCACCGACCAGCTCGACGCCATGAAGGCGCTCGGCATCATTCCGGCGCTGTTCCCGATGCACACCTTCTACTGGGGCGACTGGCATCGCGACTCGGTGCTCGGCCCCGAACGCGCGGAGAATATCTCGCCGACCGGCTGGTGCATGCAGCGCGACATGATCTTCACGACGCATCACGACGCGCCGGTCGCCAATCCCGATGCGATGCGCGTCCTGTCGGCGACGGTGACGCGACGCACGCGTTCGGGCGACATCCTCGGTTCGCACCATTGCGTACCGGTGCCGATCGCGTTGAAGGCGATGACCTTGTGGCCCGCCTACCAGCATTTCGAGGAAGACACCAAAGGCTCGATCGAAGTCGGCAAACTCGCCGATTTCGTCCTGCTCGACGATAATCCGCTGACCGCCGATCGCGACAAGCTCGCCGAGATCACGCTCGAGGAGACGATCAAGGAAGGCGAGACGGTCTACCGGCGGAACTGAATTCCCTATTCCGCCGCGGCGGGCAGGATTTCGGGGACCACGGGTTCGCTCATCAATGCCGGCTTGTCGCGCTCTTTGCGAACCCGGAACCACAGGGCATAGAGCGCCGGGACGACCAGCAGGGTGAGGACGGTCGCGACGAAGAGCCCGCCCATGATGGCAACCGCCATCGGCCCCCAGAAGATGCTGGAGGAGAGCGGCACCATGCCGAGGATCGCCGCCGC
>JAGRKY010000397.1 GCA_020442095.1 Bauldia sp. | reverse complement strand
GCGCCTCGCGGGGCAGGAAGCCGCCCGGTTCCGGCCAGCCGGTGCCGGGGACGAAACCGCAATCGATCGAGTCGACGTCGAAGGAGATGTAGACGGCGTCGGCGTCCTTCCAGGCGAGTTCGAGGGCGATCTCGGCGGTCTTTTCCAGCCCGTATTCCTCGATGTCCTCGATGGTCAGCACATTCGTCTGCCGCTTGCGGGCCTCGGAGACGCCGGGGCGGGGGACCTGCCAGCCGCCGATGCCGAGCTGGACGAGGTTGGTCGCCGAGACGTTCGGCATGTTGGTCGCCCAGAACCACGGCGTGGTGTGCATCCGTTCGTCGAGATCCTTTTCCTGGATGTCGATATGGCGGTCGAAATGGATGATGCCGATGCGCTTCGAGGTGCAGTCGGCGATGCCGCGGACGCAGGGGAAGCCGATCGAATGGTCGCCGCCGAGCATGATCGGCAGCGCGCCCGACGAGAAGACGTGGCTGACGCCGCGGGTGATCTGGTCGAAGCTCTTTTCGAGGTTGGCGGGAATGGTGAAGACGTCGCCGGCGTCGCAAAGCGTCATCTGCTCGCGGAGATCGACGCCGAGTTCGTAGTTATAGGGCGTGTAGAGCGCCGATATTCGCCGGATTCCCTGCGGTCCGAAACGGGTGCCGGGCCGGTAGGTGGTGCCGGAATCGAAGGGGATGCCGAGCACCGCCGCGTCGTATTTCGCGACGTCGCGGACATTCTCGACGTAAGGCGCCTTGAGGAAGGTGTTGATGCCGGCGAAATGGGGCAGCTCGCCGCGGGCGAAGGTCGGGATCGACTTGTCGGTCAGCGAGTCGGAGCCGGGCAGGCCCATGTCGAGCGCCCATTTCTCCTCGCGACGCCATCCGTCGAGCGACAGCTCGCCCTCGGCCTCGGCCGCCTTCCAGCCGCGGGTCTCGCGGGCGTTGAAATCCGGGTGGTGCCGGTGCTCCCGTTGCGGCGCCGCGATGGCGCCCGCGTAACGGCGGCTTTTCGCGCGCTCTGTGCCGAAGATCATTGGGTGTCTCCCTTGCTGATCGAGTTGTCCTTGGTGATGACCGAAATGGTGTGGTCGAGCGCCTCGGCCGCCTTCACCGACGCTTCGGCGATGTCGGGCCGGTGGGCGGAAGGCCGGCGGAGCGGCAGGTCGTAGGTGATTGTCGCGCCGAAGGCGGCGGGGGCCGCCGGATCGTGGCGCACCTTGTCGAAGACGATGAGCCGGGTGCCGAGCTTGAAGGCTTCCGCGATGTCGTGGGTGACCATGAGCACCGTCATGCCGATTTCCTCCCACAGTGCAAGCAGCAGGTCGTGCATGTCGCGGCGGATGCCGGGGTCGAGCGCCCCAAAGGGCTCGTCGAGGAGGAGGAGCTTCGGCCGCATGAGGAGCGCCTGGGCGATGGCGAGGCGCTGCTGCATGCCGCCGGAAAGCTGGGCCGGATAGCGGTCGCGGGCGTGCGCGAGGCCGATCCGCTCGACGATCTCGTCGACCTCGGCGATCAGGGCGCGCCGCCGGGCTCCGTAGAGGCGGCCGGTCTTCGGCGCCTGCTGGAGCTCCAGCGGCAGGATCAGGTTCTCGTCGAGGGTGAGATGGGGGAAGACGGAATAGCGCTGGAAGACGATGCCGCGGTCGGGCGTCGGACGGGCGGGGATCGGCTCGCCGGCGAAGGTGATGAGGCCGCGCGTTGCCTTTTCCTGGCTGAGGAGGAGGCGGAGGAAGGTCGACTTGCCGCAGCCC
>JAGRKY010000396.1 GCA_020442095.1 Bauldia sp. | reverse complement strand
TGAACGTCAATTTCGGCCTGTTTCCGCCAATCGAGATGACGGCGCCGGCCGGAAAGAAGCTCCCCGGCCCGGAGCGCGGCAAGGCCCGCAAGCGCGCGCTTTCCGCCCGCGCGCTCGCCGATATCGACCGCTGGCTGTCCGAGCCGTCGGCTGTGGCGGCGGAATAGCCGGGCGGTCAAAGACGCCCGCGGCGGGACGCCCGCCAGATTGCCCACTGCTCTCGGAACGGGCTGATCTCGACGACATTGCGAAGCGGGTCGCGCGCCGGGTGCGCGACCGCCTTCAATTGAGCCTCGACCACGGCGACCGGCAGGAAGGCCGGGAGGACCGTTTTGTCCAGGCCGGCCATGCTGCGGCGCGCTTCGCTCAGCCGCTCGCGCGCCCGTTCGGCAAGCTCGCCGACGACGGTGCGGATCCCGTCTGTCGTCTGCCCGGCCCGGAGGTCGGCTAGCGACGTGCCGCTTGCTGCGAGACGATCCGCCGGCAGGTAGCATTGGCCCCGCGCCGCGGACAGCGGCAGCGATGCCAGCATCCGTGCGATCGACTGGGCGACACCCGCGAAGCCGGCCGCTTCGGCCGTGCCGACATCCTTTCCGCCGGCGAGCATGATGGCGCCGAGCTGGATGATCGCGGAGGCGGTGTCCCCGGCATAGCCCTCGTAGTCGCCGAGGGTCGGCATCGGATCGTCGTAGAGATCGAAGATCCGCGCCTGGAGAAGGTTGTCGAAGGCGTCGATCGGCAGGTTATGGCGCGCAATTGCCAGGGCGAGCGACGAAGCGACCGGGCTCCCCCCGTGGTCGCCGCGCAGGGCATCCCTCCACCACTGAAGGCGGATCTCGCCGAGCATCGGCTCCTTCACCTTGTCGCGGACCGACGCGACCTCGACGTCGAAGGCATGGAGCGCGAACAGGTCGTCCCGCACGCCTTCCGGCGCCAGCAGGTCGGAAAGATAGCGGTCGCGGTTGCCGGCGCGCACGATCGCCGCGCAATGAGCGGAAACGTCCATCGCCATCAGATATGGCCAGGCTTCGCGCTAGTCCACCGCGACGAGGGCCGCGGCGACGGCACGGTTCTCGGCAAGCAGCACGTTGTAGGTACGGACCGCGGCGCCGGTCGACATCGCCTCCGCGACGATACCCGCCTCGCGAAGTGCCTGTGTAAGCTCCGGTTCGAGCAGGACGAGACCGACCCCGGTCCCGACAATCAGCACGTCGATCGCCTCGGCCTCTGCGAAAACCGGCGCGAGCGTGTCCCGGTCTATGGCCGGAACCGGCTCCCAGCCGTGGATACCGCTCGGAAGGCAGAGCAGCGAGCCGCGATGGGACATGTCCGCGAAGCGGAAACCGCCATTGCCGTATGCGTCGACAGGGGCGCGACCGGGAAAATGCGCGTCGCGGATTTCGATGCCGCGGGCCACCGGTCAGGCTTCCGCGGGCTCCGCGGTCTCGCTCTGCTCCCCGGCATCCCCGGAGTCGCCCGCCGGCCGCAGCTTGAAATAGATGAGCAGCGGCGCCGCGATGAAGATCGAGGAATAGGTGCCGATGACAATGCCGAAGATCATCGCGGCGACGAAGGAGCGGATCACCGAGCCGCCGAAGATCAGCAGCGCCAGCAAGGCCAGAACCGTGGTCAACGACGTCATCGTGGTTCGCGCCAGCGTCTCGTTGATCGAGCGGTCGATCAGCTCCGCCAGCGGCATCTTCTTGAATTTTCTCAGGTTCTCACGGATTCGGTCATAGACGACGACCGTGTCATTGAGCGAATAGCCGACGATCGTCAGCAACGCGGCAAGGCTCGACAGGTTGAACTCGAGCTGGAACACCGTGAAGAATCCGAGCGTCATCAGCACATCGTGCGTTGTACAGATGATCGCACCGACGGCGAATTGCCATTCGAACCGGAACCACACGTAGATCAGGATGCCGACCATCGCGAGAAGCATGGCCAGCGATCCGTTATAGGCGAGTTCGCCCGAGACGCGCGGGCCGACCACCTCGATCCTGCGGAAGTCAACGCTGTCGCCGAGTGCCTCCCGGACCTTGACCAGCGCCGCCTGCTGGGCGGCGTCGCCGCCTTCCTGCTGCTGGATGCGGACGAGGATGTTGGTGCCCGAGGTGATATCGCTCACCTCCTGGACCTGGACAT
>JAGRKY010000395.1:17726-20042 GCA_020442095.1 Bauldia sp. | reverse complement strand
CGCCGCCGCGGGGGCCGTACATGCCGACCGCATGGACTTCGTCGAGATAGGTCATCGCGCCGTATTTGTCGGCGAGATCGGCGATCCGCTCGATCGGCGCGACATCACCGTCCATCGAATAGACCGACTCGAAAGCGATCAGCTTCGGCCGCACCCGGCTCTGCGCCTTGAGGATGTCCTCGAGATGATCGAGGTCGTTATGGCGGAAGATGAACTTCTGCGCGCCGGAACGCCGCACGCCCTCGATCATCGAGGCATGGTTGAGCTCGTCCGAGAGGATGACGCAGTCCGGCAGCATCTTGGCGATGGTCGAGATCGCCGCCTCGTTCGAGACGAAGCCCGAGGTGAAGACCAGCGCCGCTTCCTTGCCGTGGAGGTCGGCAAGCTCGGATTCGAGCATGACTAGCGGATGGTTGGTCCCGGAGATGTTGCGGGTGCCGCCGGCGCCGACACCCATGGTCTCGGCTGCCTGGGTCATTGTCGCGATAACGTCGGGATGCTGACCCATGCCGAGATAGTCGTTGGAGCACCAGACGACGATTTCGCGGTCGCCATCCTCCGAGTGATTGATCGCGTAGGGATAACGACCCGCAATCCGCTCCAGATCGGCGAAGACCCGGTAGCGTTTCTCGGCATGGAGGGCGGCAATCGCCTCGGCAAAAATCGACTGGTAGTCCATAAAGCTACCCTGGTTTTTAGAATGCTGAGAAACTAAAGGGCGGGGCGACGCAAGTCCACCGGCACTTTGCCGCGTCGGGCTTCAAAGTTACTTGATCTTGATCAACCTAATGCGACGGCAGCGCCACGTCCGGCCGGTTTGACGGGAGACGTCCCTGCCGCGCCATCACGCGGGCGGGCGCCGGCGCGGCCGGTATTCCGCTCAGCCGGTATAGGAGACGCCGCGATAGCGCATGCCGATCTGCACGGCGCCGACGATGATTCGCGACAGCACCTCCATGTCGACGGGCATCCGCGGCCGCCAGACGTCGAGGAGGAGGGCGATCCGCGGCTCGTCGGCGTTGTTGATCACCTCGTGCGGGAAGGTGTCGTCCCAGAGCAGCGTGTCGCCGTCGGCGATGCGGTATTCGTTGCCGTTGATCATCATGATTGTGGCCGGTTTGCCGTCCGGCTGCTTGGGGATCTGGAGGCCGAGATGGAAGCGCATGACGCCGCGGAACGGCCCGCGATGGAGGGGGATGTGCTTGTGGGGCGCGAGGAACGACACCGTCGCCGATTTCACCTCGGGGCATTCGGCGAGGATGCCGGCGAGCACCGGCATGCGGGCGAGATTTTCCGGCACCTCGACGTCATAGGCCTTGAGAATGAGCATCCGCCAGTCGAGCCCGTCATTGGCCGAGATATCCGCCTGCTCCGGCATGATGTCGTGGAAGCGCGGCATCGATTCGAGCTTGGCGACCTTGGCCTCGTCGCGGATCGCCTCCCATTGGGCGGCGAATTTGCTGGCATTGGGAAAGTCGATGTCGACATCGAGCACGGCTGGTGCATCGATGCGTCTTTCGTAGATCCGGCGGACGACATCCGAGGCTTTGTCGTAGAATTTCGTCATATCCGGTTCGTCTCCCCGCTAACGCTCGCCGGCCGATGAACCATCACCTGGCGGCGATTCTGGGGCGTCATTCTAGCCAATCCGCGTGTCGCTGCCGATATGGCCTCCGGTCGCGGCCGGAGGCGGTTCATGGCCGCCGAGACCAGTTGCCCGGAGAATGCGCTCCGCCTACCATCGCCCGCCACGGGGCGACCAGGGAGCCGACGATGCAAGCAATGCTGAGAAACGCGGTCTTGATGCTGGCCGTGATGGTGGGCGCCTCGATATCGACCGATGTCCTTGCCGCAAGCTGCGGCAATACCGGTGCCGGATTTTCCCAATGGCTGGCGGCGTTCAAGCGCGAGGCGGCGGGCGCCGGCGTGTCGTCCAAGGTGATCGCCTCGGCCCTGAACGGGGTCACCTACGACACCAGAGTCATCAAGCTCGACCGCAACCAGAAGCACTTCAAGCTGAGCTTCCAGAAGTTCTACGCGACCCGGGGCGCGCCGCTGGAGGGCGCCGCGCGCAGCAAGTACAAGCAGAATGCAAGCCTTCTCAACGGGATCGAAAAACGCTTCGGTGTCCCCGGCCAGGTGCTTGTCGCGATCTGGGGACTGGAAACCAGCTTCGGCGCCAATACCGGAAACATGAAGGCGATCCGCTCGCTGGCGACGCTCGCCTATGACTGCCGACGGTCGGCCTTCTTCACCGAGGAGCTCTATGCCGCGCTCAAGATCGTCCAGCGCGGCGACCTCTCGCCGTCGCAGATG
>JAGRKY010000395.1:0-17672 GCA_020442095.1 Bauldia sp. | reverse complement strand
ATCAAGTTCGCCGTCGACTGGGACGGCAACGGCCATCGCGACCTGATCCGCAGCAAGGCGGACGCGCTTGCCTCGACCGCGAACTACCTCAAGGCCTATGGCTGGCGCGCGGGGCAGTCCTACCAACCGGGAAGCCACAACTATGCGGTGCTCGGCCAGTGGAACAAGGCGGCCGTCTACCAGCAGACCATCGCGGTTCTCGCCGACAAGATCGCCGGTCGGTAGCGATGGCGATGCCCGAAGGAGGATGCGGCGATGGCGAATTTCCTAGTCTGCCACGGCGCATGGTCGGGCGGGTGGTCCTGGGCGCGGATGCGGGAGCCGCTCGCCAAGCGCGGCCATAGCCTGCTGACGCCGACCTATACCGGGCTTGGCGAACGCAGCCACCTGCTGGCGCCCAATATCGACCTCGATCTCCATATCGCCGACATCCTCGGGGTCATCGAATACGAGGATCTCGACGACCTCACCCTGATCGGCCACAGCTATGGCGGCATGGTCGCGACCGGGGTGGCCGATCGCGAGCCCGACCGGGTGGCGATGATCATCTATGTCGACGCCTTCGTGCCCGAGGACGGCGAGAGCGTGCTCGACCTGCGGCCAGCGGAGGAGGCGAAGCGGATGCGGGACCAGGTCAGCGGTCCGGGCGACGGCTGGCGGCTGCCGCCTTCGCCGCTCGCCCCGGACGTCGCGCCGGAGGATTTCGACTGGCTGAATGCGCGGCGGAGCTGGATGCCCTTCCGGACCTACATGCAGCGGATCAGCCTGACCGGCGCCGGCAGCCGCATTCCCGGCGCCTATATCCACTGCACCAGGAAGGGCGCGAGCGATCCCTTCAAGGCAATGGCCGAGCGTGTCCGCGCCCGGCCGGGCTGGCATTGCTACGAACTTGATGCCGGGCATACGCCCAACATCACCGTGCCCGAAACGCTGGCCGACCTGCTCGACCGGATCGTCGCCGACGGCGCGGCGTCGTGAGCCGGTCGGTCGCCATCGCCGTCGCGGGAAGCGGCACCGTCTCCGGCCTCTTCGACCGGGGGGCGGAAGCGCGCGCATGCCTGGTCCTCGCCCATGGCGCCGGCGCCGGGATGACCCATCCCTTCATGGCGGCGGTGGCCGAGGGGCTCGCCGAAGCGGGGATCGCGACGTTGCGCTACAACTTCCCCTACATGGAGGCCGGGAGCCGCCGGCCCGACCGTCCGCCGGTCGCCGTGGCAACCGTCCGGGCCGCGGTGGCGGAAGCCGCGCTGCTTGCACCCGGCCTGCCGCTCTTCGCCGGCGGCAAGTCCTTCGGGGGGCGCATGACCTCGACCGCCGAAGCCGAAGCACCGCTCGGCGTCCGTGGCCTCGTCTTTTTCGGCTTTCCGCTCCATCCGCCGGGCAAGCCGTCGGACGATCGTGCCGCCCATCTCGGCGACGTCGCCGTGCCGATGCTCTTCCTTCAGGGGACGCGCGACACCTTCGCCGAACGCGACCTGCTCGAGCCGCTCTGCTGCCGCCTCGGCCGCCGTGCGACGCTGCATCTCTTCGAGGACGGTGACCACTCCTTCCATGTCCGCAAGGCGAGCGGCCGGACCGACGCGGACGTTCTCGCCGAGATGATCGCGACGGTCGCGACCTGGGTCGACGGCCTGATCTGATGGTTCCAGATCGGCAAGGCGATTGACCGCTCCTTGCGAACGGCCGACGATGGCCGGAACCCTTCGTCTATCCTGCGGACGCCCGTGATGCACACCGACCAGCCCATCCAGGAACGAGACGGCCCGGCCTTCAATCCGGACCGTGTGCGACGGCTGGCGGAGGAGATGAAGCACCTCGACGGCGCGCTGATGCCGATCCTGAGGGCCGTCCAGGACGCGTATGGCTATATCGACGAAGCGGCGGTGCCGGTCATCGCCGACGTCCTCAACCTGACCCGCGCCGAGGTCCATGGCGTCGTCACCTTCTATCACGATTTCCGCCACGCCCCGGCCGGGCGGCACGTGGTGAAGCTCTGTCGGGCCGAGGCATGCCAGGCGACCGGCGGCGAGAAGCTGGCGGCGCGAGCCGAAGCCGCGCTCGGCATCGGCACCGGCGAGACGACCGCAGACGGCCGGGTGACGCTGGAGGCGGTCTATTGCCTCGGGCTCTGCGCCGTCGCGCCCTCGGCGATGGTCGACGGCCGGCTGGTCGGCCGCCTCGACGATGCATCCCTCGACGCCCTGATCGACGGGATCGGCCAGTGAGGCTGCGCGGCCGGGTGGACAAGTGCGGTCCAGCCCGCATTTTTCGATTGAACCCCGACCCCCGCGCCTCCACCTAATCGAGCATGATTTCAGCCGCAGGCCTCGCGCTCTCCGAGATCTTCTCGCCGCCGTTCCGCTCGGTCATGTGGAAGTCGCTCGGGCTGACGATCGGCGTCCTCTTCATCATCTGGCTGCTGCTCGAAGGCCTGCTCGGCTGGCTGGTCGATATCCAGAGCTATCCATGGCTCGAGACGACGATCTCGATCGTCGCCGGTGTCGGCCTGTTCGTCGGCCTCGGCTTCCTCGTCGCCCCGGCCGCCGCGCTGCTCTCCGGCATGTTCACCGACGAGGTCGCCGGACTGGTGGAGCGGACGCATTATCCGGCCGACCCGCCCGGCGAGGACCTGTCGGTCGCCGCGGCGATCGGCGACACCATCGCCTTCACCGGCATCGTCATCGTCGTCAACCTCATCGCCCTGGCGCTGCTCCTCGTACCGGGTGTGAACCTCGTCGCCTTCTTCGTCGGCAACGGCTACCTGCTCGGCCGCGAATATTTTGAGGCGGCGGCGCGGCGTTTCATGGGGCGGGCGGAGGCGAGGGCGCTGCGCCGGGAGAACGGCCTGACGGTCTTCCTGGCCGGGCTGCTGATCGCGCTCCTGCTGGCGGTGCCGCTGCTCAACCTGTTCACGCCGCTCTTCGCCGCTGCCTTCATGGTCCATGTCTACAAGCGGCTCAGCGGCTCGACGCGGGTCCCGCTCGACCTGAGGTGACCGGGCGCGGCCACCTGCTACCGGATTCGGTCCAGATCGCCGATTGTCCCCATCGGATTTATCCGTTGTGTCCCTTTTTATGGGGCCACGACATGCTAACGTCCGACGCAACGTGAAAAGAAACTGGAGAATTCCGCATGTATGAGGTCGGCGAGGAAGAGATCGAGGCGCTTGCGCGGGTGATCCGGTCCGGGAAGCTCTTCCGCTACGGCGATGAGGAGCGCGAATGCGACCGGTTCGAGCGCCGCTATGCCGACTATCTCGGCGTCGATCACACGGCGCTGACCGTCAGCGGCACCTATGCGCTGTCGGCGGCGATGATCGCCGTCGGGCTCGGCCCCGGCGACGAGGTGCTGATTCCCGCCCATACCTACATGGCGACGGCGACGGCGGTGCTGACCACGGGGGCGATCCCGGTGATCGTCGATGTCGACGAGAGCATCACCATCTCCCCGGATGCCATCGAGAACGCGATCGGTCCGCGCACCAAGGCGATCGTTCCGGTTCATATGTGGGGCGCCGCCTGCAACATGGATGCGATCATGGAGATCGCCCGGCGGCACGGGCTCGTGGTCATCGAGGATGCCTGCCAGGGCGTCGGCGGCGGCTACGAGGGCCGGATGTTCGGCTCGATCGGCGATATCGGCGCCTTCAGCTTCAACTACTACAAGAACATGACTTCCGGCGAGGGCGGCGCGATCGCGACGTCGGACGACGAACTCGCCAAGCGGGCGCGCTGCGCCATCGACCCGTGTCATTTCTACTGGACCGGCCGCGACGACGCGATGAAGCCCTTCGCCGGCAATGGCGGCCGCGCCTCCGAGCTGCAGGGCGCGATGCTCAATGTCCAGCTCGACCGGCTTCCCGGGATGATGGCCGCGATGCGTGCCGAGAAGAAGAAGATCGTCACCGCCACCCAGCGGCTCGACAATCTCGGCCTCAAGCTCTCGCCGATGAACAGCCCGGACTACGACTGCTCGGCGCATGTCATGTACCTGCTGCCGACCGTCGAGCAGGCGAAGCGCTTCGTCGAGATCTTCCCGGCGGTGATCGCCGGCAAGACCGGCCGCCACACCTATACCGAATGGGACCAGGTGCTGATGGGGATCGGCGCCGCGCATCCGGCGATGAACCCCTATAACCACCCCGACAATGCCGCCTGCCGGACCGAATATTCCAGGGACATGTGCGCCCGCTCGCTCGATATCCTCAACCGGACGGTGATGGTGCCGACCGGTCCGTCGAACACCGAGGCCGAGACCGACGGCATCATCCACAATATCGAGATGGCGGCGCGCGTCGCGCTCGCCGGCATGAGCGCCGACGAGGTCGAGCTTCGCCCGACCGGGTCCTTCGACCCGCAGAAGTTCGACATGGCCGACGAGGAGATCGGGGCGGAATAGCCTTGTTGTCCGACTGACTGCCGGGACGGTGTCCCGGCAGGCGGCGGCCTAGGACGTCTTCGTGGCCAGGTGGCGCTTGCCGATGATCGGCTTCGAGCCGTCCGGGTGTGGCGGGAAATGCGGCTTGTAGGTGTTCCAGTCGATCTCCACGTCGTACTCGCCGAAATCGGAGATCGACACGGACGAGGCGCGGGTATCGGGAAACGTTGCGGTGAAGCCGGCGTCGGTTGTCTGGCGCTGCATCTCGATTTCACGGGGGGTCAGTCCCGACACTTCACCCAGCGGGACGCTCCTGGCGAGCACGGTGATGCGATTCGGCCTGATCATGGTCCGAACCGCGAGAATGTCGAACCCCGCGAAGCGGAGCATGCCGAGCAGGGCGGACTTGCTGGGCATCCAGTAGGTCGTCACTTCCTTGTTGCGTCCCGACGCCGGGTTGAACTCGATGAACGGTTGGCCAACCGTTGGCAAAAAGGCCGTCTCGATGAGGAAGAAGCCGTAGGGCCGGGCAAGCTTGCGAGCCTTGAGCACGGCATCGAACGGGTGGAACATGTGATACATGACGCCCGCGGATACGATCACGTCGAAGGCATGCGCGGGGAGATCGTCGAGGATGTTGTCGAAGAGGATGCCGGTTCTGTAGTCGACGTCGAGACCCAGCACCTCGCGCGCGAGTTCGAATTTCGTCGGTACGCTGTCGTAGCGGTCCGTGGCCGTCACCCGGCCGCCACGCATCGCCATGTGAAAAGCGCTGAGCCCGTCCGCCGTTCCGATGTCGAGGCAATCGGCATTGGATACGTCGATTGCGGGCAGCAGGTCCATCACGCCGAACAGCGTGACATTCTGGGGTATCGTCCCGTCGGGAAAACGCCCCGCCGTCGCGTGACTGCCGAGATCGATGGCGTGAAACCAATCCGCCGATTCTGCTCGCTGGACCTGTTCGGGCGTCACCCGTGCCTCCGATCGCTGGCATCTCCTTCGGTGATCGTAACACAATGCTAGGTCAGGACAAGGAGATGGGGGCAGCCCTGGGTGGTCATTGTCGGACGCGGCGCCGCAGCCATTCTTCGATCGATGCGGAGCCGCTCTTCCGTTCGTTCCAGGTCCTGGCGGCCGTCTCTGCCGCAGCCTTGAGAGAAGCGAAATCGCGGATCGCGAATTCGATCGCCGGCCGGACTTCGCCGACCGTCGGCTGGCCGAAAGTGACCGGCTTTCCGCCGAGCTCGTTCAGCATGTCGACCATCCAGCCTTCGTCGGGCAGCACCTGCACCTTGCCGAGCGTCAGCGCTTCGACGAAGACGCCGGAACCGGTTCGCTGGTAGCGCTCCCGGTAGGGCAGGACCAGGATGTCGATGCGGTCGAGGACGGAATAATAGTCCGCAGGGGCGAGCCCGGCCGGAGCAATCTCGACCCGAGGGTTATCCTTCATCTGCTCGATCAGGGAGCGGGTGTTCTCCTGCACGGCTATTTTGGCCAGGCGTTCGGTATCGAGTTGGACCAGCCAGTCGATGTCATGATCCCGCAACGCGTCGACGAGGTCCGGAATCAGCTCGCTGCCGCGTTCCAGGCGCGTGGCGCCGACATAACCGACGGTGAGCCGGCCTTTCGCTTGCGCCGCCGTCCGTGCCCCCGCGTATTGCAGCGCCAGGGACGCTGCGACGTAGGGGTATTGCCGGATGTCGAACCCCTCCCCACCGAGCTGGCGAAGGATAGTGGTGAGCTCGTCCGTCTCGGCAAAGATCAGCATCTGCTTGTTCTTCAGTCGACGGAGTATCTCGAACGCTTCCGAATAGACTGTGCGCGCCGCGGCACCCGTCGGAGAACTGGCTGTGATCTCGTGATCGACGATCCCGACGACGATGGCGGCAGGACGGTCGCCAATGGCGTTCGCCAGCCATCGGGCCATGCCGAGGATCGTGGTGCCGGTCATCGTATGGAAGACGAAGACCCGTTCATGCGGCAATTGCCGGGTGAGTTCGACTTCGAGATAGCGATTGACGTTTCGAAACCAGTCGACATCGGCGAATCTCGGATCGCGGCCGTACATCGGGATGGTCGTCGTCGGGCGGAAGTCAAAGCCGGAGGATTCGGAATGCCCGGTGATCTGTCCGTGGAACGAGGGATGTGCGCCGATCGCCGAAAGCAACTCCCTGAAGAGCAGGTTCATGTTGAAGTGGTGACCTGCGCCCTGTAGCGGATTGAAGGCCGGGTCCACGACAATCGCTCTCGGTGCGCCGGTTGCTTCAGGCGCGGGCGAAGGCGCTTCCGGCGCCCGCTGGTAGTCCAGCGCCACATCGATTTCGCCAAGGTTGACGAGGGAGCGCCACAGGGGCAGGCTCGGTGGTTCAGGCACCGCTTCCACCGGATTGGCGAGGTCGGCCTTCAGGGCTCCGACATAGAGGTCGAGCGTATCCCTGTCGTCGGTCTCGACCGCCTTTTCGATACCCGATCGGATCATTTGCGTTGTTACGATGCGGCTGGAATAGGCGCTCGCCAACACCGCCAGCGCCCGGTCGCGGCTGCCGGCGGCGAGCAGATCCCCGGCAAGCCGCAGCTGATTGTGGGCGTTTGCCGGATCCTGGCTGGCGACATATTCACGCTCGGCGATAGCGGCACGCCATGCGCCGTCCGCTTCGTAGGTCGAGGCGAGGGACCGCCTGATGGGCAGGTCGGTGGGCTTGCTGTCGCGAAGTTCCTCGCGGACTGCGATCGCCGCGGTCCGGTCCCCGGCCTTTTCCAGGGCATCCGCCAGTCTTTGCCGGATCGTCCGATTGTCCGGCGCCGCCTCGATGAACAGTCGCCAGGTCGCAATGGCTGCTTCCCAGTCCTCGCGGGCTTCGTGCGCGGAACCGATTGCGACGCAGGAAGCAGTCAGCCTCGTCCCGAGGCTTTTTACTTTTTCGCGAAGTCTGTTCTTTTTCTCGATATTGCGAGCGACTTTTCCCTTCAGGCGTTTGATTTCCGCATCGCGTAGCTTCGCAATACGACTGAGCACGCGGAATCGTCTTCTCTGGCGAACGAGGCTCTCGTAGCCAGCGAATATAACCAGAGCAAAGGGGGCGATAAGGAAAAGTCTTGCCGTATGCGGATCAGGTATAACCCACGACAATGCGATGGATACCGCGGCCGCCATCGCAACAAAGCCGATGAGAAGGTTTGACGAACGCTCGGAATTCCGGCTTCGCCGCTTGCGGATATGCTTTTCTGATCGGACCGGCGGACTACTGTTGACGGCGGGCATCGGGATCCGCTGGCTCTGATGCAAACGCGACTGTGACAAGTCGGCGCGCGCACTAGTAGGCAATCTCCAACAAAGGTTCAAGCTGAGGGGCGTCGGGGTAGTATTAGTTCGAAGTGTAGACTTGGGCGTGTTCGCGATTGTCCGCCCCCGATGAACCGCCCGCCGATAAACGCCCTGACCGCGGTCGCTGCCTGTCCCTCGGTTGCCCCCGACATGGCCGTGCGCCGACGCGTCGGGTTCATGAGCCAGGCATCCTCGCTCCATTCCCGAACCGACGGTGGCGCAGAACCTCGACCCTGCGCGATCAGCGCACCTTGCCGCGGGCGTCGACCGGCCATGATGCGATATCGCCGGCCGGCCCGATCACCAGCACTTCGTCGGCAAGATTGACGACGGGGCAGGAATGGTTGGGCAGGAGCGCGACCCTTTCCCCGATCCGGGGCGGAATGCCGCCGTGGTCGAGGACGCCGTGCTCTTCGGAGAGGCTGGCGAGCACCATCGGCGGCGCGTCCAATGCCTCACATCGCCAGGCCATGCCGTAGCCCGCGACCGCCTCGCTGCCATGCGGCCCGAGGTCGGAGCTCAGCACCTTCGATCCCGCATCGACGATCGCGAAGCGGTCGTTGACGCTGACCACCGTCGCGGCGACCCACAGCGCCACCTCGTCCAGCATCGCCGCGCCGAGGGCAACCTGGATACGGTCCATATAGACATAGTTTCCCGGTCGGATCTCGCTGATCCCTTCGAGGCCGGCGTTGAGGATGACCGTCGGGGTGCATCCGACCGAGACGTCCGGCGTGCCGATCCCGTCGGCGGCAAGGCGTTCGGCGAATCCGGTCATGATCATGCGCTCGGTCTCGGCGATGGACCGCACCGAAGCGGCGTCGGACGTGCGGTAGGCATGGCCCGCATGCGAGAGGAGCCCCGCGAAGGCGATACCGGGCGTTTCGGCAAGCCGGCGGGCGAGGGCGAGCCCAGCCGCGGAATCCGGCGCGACCCCGCAACGGTGCAAGCCGACGTCGACCTTGAGGTGGACGGGAAACGTCGCCCCGAGCGTCCGGGCGACACCGGCGATGGCGTCGATGCCCATGTCGCTGTCGACGAGGAACCGGACCTCGGCGCCGTGCCCGGCCGCGACCCGGGCAACGCGTTCGATCTTCGCCGGCACGACGAGCGGGTAGGCGATGGTTACCGATGGCACCCCGCCAGCCAGGAACACCTCGGCTTCCGAAGGCTTCGCGACCGTTAGCCCGATGGCACCGGCGTCGAGCTGAAGCTGCGCCAGCGCGATGGACTTGTGCGTTTTGGCGTGAGGCCGGACCGCGACGCCGTCTTTTCCCAATCGGGCGATCCGCTGAATATTCGCGTCGAGACGGAGACGGTCGACGAGAACCGCCGGCGTTTCGATTGCACCAAGCGCTTCGATGAAGCCGCTGCGAAAACCGGGATAGGGGGGCTCGGAAACCATTTGTCCTCGATATCATCGGAGGAGTTTTCCGAAAAGAAAATTATTTTATTGACAGAAATGGAATTGCCTTGCGTTAATTGGCCGATGGGAAAACCGCACGGCAAGTGCGGACAGGCGACGCCAATCATTCCTCGGAGAGCACCCCATTCGTTGACAGGCAGTGCCCACTGCTTCCGGTGGCGCAAAACGGAGAGGCAAGACATGACCATGACACGGCGATACCTCCTGGCGGTAGCATCGGCTGCGCTTCTGGCTGCGTCCAGTTCCTCGGTTTTTGCCGCGGATCGCGGCGGGACACTGACCGTGGCGCGACCGGACGAGCCCCTGACGCTCGATCCTTTCATTCCGTCGGACAACGGGTCGATCTATGCGATCGCCCAGATCTGCGAGTCGCTCGTCTCGCCCGATCAGGCGGGAACCGGCCTTGAGCCCGGACTGGCCGAGTCCTGGGAAGTCTCCGACGACGGCCTGACCTACATCTTCAAGCTTCGTGACGGCATCAAGTTCAGCGACGGCACTCCGGTGACGGTCGAGGATGCCATCTTCTCCCTCGGCAAGGTCTCGAATCCGGAAGCCGCATACGGCTTCGCCTTCGCCGATGTCACCGGCCTGGAAAAGACCGACGACGGCCGGTTCAAGGTCACCCTGTCGAAGCCGAACGCAGCGATCCTTTCGGCGATGTCCCTGTTCTCGGCGGCGATCGTATCGAAGGCGGCCTACGAGGCCGATCCCGATGGCTTCGGCACCAAGCCGGTCTGCACCGGTCCCTTCATGGTCGAGAGCTACGAGCGCGGTGCCGAGCTCGTTCTCGTGCCCAATCCCAACTACTGGGAGATGGGCGAAGACGGCAAGCCGCTCCCCTACGTGGAGAAAGCGGTCCTCAAATACGTTCCGGAAAGCAATTCGCGGGTTCTCGGTCTGCAGAACGGCGACTTCGACGTGATCCTTTCGGTGCCGCTCAGCCAGGCGGCTTCGCTCGGCTCCGACGGCACCAACACGCTCGAAGTCTCGCCGTCCTACCGGCTCGATTACGTCTATCTCAACCACGCCAAGGCGCCGCTCGACGACAAGAATATCCGCCTCGCGCTCAACTATGCGACCAACCACGAAGCGATCATGAAGGCGGTCTATTTCGGCTATGGCGAGACGCCGAACTCGTTCATGCCGAAGGTCAACTACTGGTCGGAGGATGTCGAGCTCATCCCGTATGACGTCGAGAAGGCCAAGGAGCTGGTCGCCGCGTCCGACTATGACGGCACGCCGATCCAGCTTATGGTGGACACCGGCAACGCCCCGTCGCGCCAGATCGCGACCATCCTCGAGCAGGGATGGGCCGAGGCGGGCCTCAAGGTCGAGATCACCGAGGCCGATGTCGGCACCGCCTTCGGCACCGTCGAGAAGGGCGACTACCAAGCCTACGTGAGCTACATCACCAGCGACATCAACGACAGTGACGAGCTGGCGACGCTGCAGGCGGACTACACCGGCGCCACCAACGCCTTCTTCTCCTGGTACAAGAACGACAAGGTCGTCGATCTGCTCGGCCAGGCCCGCGCCACCAGCGACACGGCGGAACGGGCCGCGCTCTACAAGGAGATCCAGGACATCGTCTATCACGACGGTTACAGCGTGCCGCTGAACTTCCTGCCCTATGTCGCCGCCTATGGGCCGCAGGTGAAAGACTGGAAGACGATCACCGTCGGCTGGTGGTGGTTGAAGGACGTCTCGCTGGCTCCGTGAGCTCCTGGCGGGCCGCGCCTATCCCGCGGCCCGCGCTCCCTCCCTCCGATCGGCGTGGCCTCGGCCATGTCGATCGGAGCGGGATGGAAGCAAAGCCGCCCAACGATTTCCGCAGTTGCCGGTTTAGTCTCGTCGCTCGAACCACCAATGGACGCGCCTCATGCATATGGTCCGTTACGTCGTTGAGCGGCTCCTCCATGCCCTTCCTGTCGTCATCGGGGTTACGCTCTTCACCTTCTTTGCGGTGAAGCTCATCCCGGGCGATCCGATCAGGATCATGACCCATGGCCGGGTCAGCGACGCGGAAGTCGAGAAGATCTACGAGCGCCTCGGCATGAACCGCCCGCTGGTCGTCCAGTATGGCAGCTATCTGGTCGGCGTCGCGACCGGCGATTTCGGCACCAGCATCATCCAGAAGGCCCCCGTCTCGGACCTGATCGGGGAGAAGCTCGCGCCGACCCTCGGTCTCCTCGGCATGGCGACGGTTCTGTCGATCGTCATCGCGGTGCCTCTGACCCTCGTCTCGGTCAGGAACCGGAACCGATGGCCGGATCACGCGATCCGAATAGGAAGCATGGTCACATTCGCCATGCCCCCGTTCTGGATCGGCCTGTTGCTGATCCTCGGCCTTGGCCTCCACCTGAAGTGGTTTCCGATCGCGGGCTTCGGGAATGGCTTCTTCGGGCATCTCTACCATCTCTTCCTGCCTAGCCTGACGATCGCGCTGTTCCTCGCGCCGATCCTCGTCCAGTCGCTCCGCAACTCGATGCTCGACGTGCTGACGTCGGATCATGTCGAGGTCGCGCGGGCGAAGGGCCTGTCGGAGTGGCAGGTGCTCCGCCGGCATGTGCTGAGAAACGCGCTGATCCCGGCAATCACCGTGCTGGCGGTCAACATCTCCTTCCTGGTCAGCGGCGCGGTGATCGTCGAATACGTCTTCTCGATCCAGGGGCTCGGGTCGCTTCTCGTCCGTTCGGTCGGATATCGCGACTACCCGATCATCCAGGGGCTCTCCGTCGTCTTCGCGCTGATCGTCGTCGCGGTGAACCTGATCGCCGACCTCAGCTACACGCTGGTCGACAAGCGGGTGTTGCGAACATGACGATGAGCGTGGCCGCAGCGCCGGGCCGGACGACCGTCGGTCGCGTCGGCGCCGAGATCGCGTCATGGAGCCTGACCCTCAAGATCGGCTCGGTGATGATGCTGGCCATCACCCTGGCCGCGATCTTCGCGCCGCTCATCGCGCCGTATGATCCCTACGCCCAGGACTTCACGGTGACGATGCAGCCGCCGAGCCTGGCCCACCTTTTCGGCACCGACAATGTCGGGCGCGACATCTTCTCCCGGGTCATCTACGGCGCCCGGATCGACCTCTATATCGGCGTCCTCACCACCTATGTGCCGCTCACCTACGGGGTCATGATCGGCGCGATCTCGGGCTATGTCGGCGGCCGTCTCGACACCGTCATGATGCGCATCCTCGATACGGCGATGGCCTTTCCCTTCCTGGTGCTCATCGTCGTCATCCTCGCCATTCTCGGGCCGGGCGAGCAGAACATCTTCATCGCCATCTTCCTGGTCGGATGGACGATGTATGCCCGGCTTGCCCGCGCCGAGATGCTCGTCGAAAAGAACAAGGACTACATGATCGCGGCCCGGGTCCTCGGCTACCCGACGACGCGGATCCTGTTCCGCCACGGTCTGCCCAACGTGATCAGCTCGTCGATCGTCTTCTCGATGTCGGACTTTGTCCTCAACATCCTGCTCGTTTCGGGCCTCAGCTTCATCGGCCTCGGCATCCGGCCGCCGATCCCCGAATGGGGCGCGATGGTCGCCGAAGGCAAGGACTTCATGCTCCAGGCCTGGTGGATCTCCACCATGCCCGGTCTCGTCATCGTCTTCACCGGAACGGCGCTCAGCCTGATCGGTGACGGCCTCGCCCGGCGACTCGGCGAGCGCCACCGGTCGGTCGTCTGAGACATGGAAGCGCGCGCCGACAGCCCCCTTCTCGAGGTCGACGAGCTCACCGTCACCTTCGCCGCCAATGGCAGGCAGGTGGTGGCGAATGATGCGGTCTCGCTGACCGTCTCGGCGGGGGAGACGCTTGGCATCGTCGGCGAATCCGGCAGCGGCAAGTCGGTCCTCTGCCGTGCGCTGATGCGGCTCCTGCCGTCGCCTCCGGCCAGGGTCACCGCGCGCAAGCTTTCCCTTCTCGGCACCGACGTCCTCGCGCTCGATCAACGGGGTCTTTGCGACATCCGTGGCCGCGACGTCGCGATGATCTTCCAGAATCCGATGACCAGCCTCGATCCGGTCCAGCCGATCGGAGACCAGGTCGCCGAGCCGCTGATGCTTCACCGCGGTCTCGGTCGCAGGGCGGCGCGCGCCGGCGCGATCGAACTTCTCGAACGCGTCGGCATCGCCTCGCCGGCGACCCGCGCGAAGGAATATCCCCACCAGTGGTCCGGCGGCATGCTCCAGCGCGCCTCGATCGCCATGGCCGTCGCCGCCGCGCCGAAGCTGCTTCTCGCCGACGAGCCGACGACCGCCCTGGACGTCACCATCCAGGATCAGATCATGTCGCTCCTCCTCGATCTCCAGCGCGAGACCGGGATGGCGCTGGTTCTGGTTTCCCACGACATGGGCGTCATCGCCGAATCGGCGGATCGGCTGGCGGTGATGTATGCCGGCCGTATCGTCGAGTTCGGTCGGACGCGCGAGGTCTTCGAGCATCCGGCGCATCCTTATAGCCGCGGCCTCCTCGATTCGATCCCGCGGCTGGGCGAGCAGGTCCCGAGGCTTCGGACGATCGCCGGCCAGCCACCCGATCTCGCCCGGCTCGGCCCCGGCTGCGCCTTTGCGCCGCGCTGCCCGGTCGTCTCCGACGACTGTCGGGAAGAGCGGCCGTCATGGGCGGAAGCCGGGCCGAACCACACGACGCTCTGCCGGCACCCGGATCGCATCGCGGCGCGCGAAGCAAGGGAAGCAGTGCTGTGAGCGGCGTGGACCAGATCGATCGCCCCCTCCAAGGCGGCGACGCTTCGGCGACGGAGCCGGTCCTCGCGGTCGAGGATCTCTCGATCGTCTTTTCCAAGCCGCGGGGACTGGTCGACCTGTTGATGCGCCAGCCGGCACGGGTGCTTCGCGCCGTCGATGGGGTCAGCTTCTCGGTTGCCCGGGGAGAGACGGTCGGTCTCGTCGGCGAGTCGGGCAGCGGCAAGACCACGGTCGCCCGCGCCGTGCTTCGCCTGTCCAGGCCATCGGCCGGCAGCATCCGCTATCGCGACGCGGAGGTTTCCAGCCTCGATGCATCCGGACTGAGGCAGTTCCGGCGCGCCGTCCAGATGGTCTTCCAGGACCCGTATTCCTCCCTCAATCCCCGCCTGACGATCGGCGGCGCCATCGCCGAGGCGCTGCGCTTCCACGCCATCGTCCCGGAAGCCGAAGTCGCCGGCGAGGTCGATGCACTGCTTTCGCGCGTCGGCCTCAACCCGGACATGCGGGACCGCCGGCCACGCGAGCTTTCCGGCGGGCAGCGCCAGCGGGTCGGCCTGGCCCGTGCGCTCGCGGTCAGGCCGGAGTTTCTCGTTCTCGACGAGCCGGTCGCCGCCCTCGACGTCTCGATCCAGGCCCAGGTCCTCAACCTCCTGAAGGACCTGCGCGACGAGCTCGGCCTGACCATGCTCTTCATCGCCCATGAGCTCGGCGTCGTCCGGCACATGTCGGATCGCGTCGCCGTGCTTTACCTCGGGCGGATCATGGAGATCGGCACGGCCGGCGAGATCTTCTCCGATGCCCGCCATCCCTATACGCTGAGCCTTCACAATGCCGCGCCGAAGCTCGCCCCGGTCAAGCGAATCCGCAAGCCGGTGCTCGAAGGCGAGATTCCAAGCCCGATGAATATCCCGAGCGGTTGCCGGTTCCGGACGCGCTGTCCGCGCGCCGCCGCGATCTGCGAGACCGAACCACCGATGGTCAGGCTGTCGCCCACCCATCAGGCCGCCTGCCATTTTGCGGAAGACTGAACAGAAGAGGAGACCGGAAACATGTGTGACACATTCGTCGCTCTTCCCGAAACCACCGCCAAGGGCGCCGTTCTCCTGGCCAAGAACGCCGACACGGAGATCAATGAGGCGCAGCACGTCTTCAAGATGCCGCGCCGCCAGTTCGCCGAGGGCGCGCAGGTCCGCGTCACCCACCTCGTCATCCCGCAGGTTCGCGAGACCTACGAATACGTCATCGACAAATCCTTCTGGCTCTACGGTGGCGAGATCGGGCTGAACGAGCACGGCGTCGCGGTCGGCAACGAGGCGGTGTTCAGCAATCGCGCGAGCGACAAGGACGGTGTCGTCCTCATCGATCTCCTCCGTCTCATCCTCGAGCGGTCGCAGACCCGCCACGAGGCGGTCGACGTCGTTGCCGGCCTGCTCGAGCGGTTCGGCCAAGGGGGCAACTGCGAGCTTCGCGGCAACAGCCATTTCGATGGCTCCTTCATCGTCGCCGACCGGGACGGCGCCGTTGTCATCGAGACCGCCGGCAACCAGTGGGCGGCCCGCGAGGTCAAGGGCTCCACGTCGATCTCCAACGGCTACACCATCCACGACGACTGGGACCGCTCGTCGATGAAGGCGGATAACGGCACGCGCCCCGATTTCGGAACGCTCGTCGAGGATGTCGAGAAGACGCGCTGCGTCGGTGCCCTCGAACGGCAGGCGATGTCGAGCGGCTATCTCGCCGCGCGGCCGGGCTCGATCGACGTCCGCACCATGGCCGATCTCCTGCGCTACACCGGGGAAGGCGAATACGACCCGATGGACGGCGAATTTCCCGTCCGCATCTGCATGCACGCCGCGCCTTATCCGAATCGTCTGTGGCAGGCGACCGGCGCGCTCATTTCCGATGTCCGGGGCGACGATGCCATGGCCTGGGTGACGGCGACCTCGGGGCCGGATGTGTCGATCTTCAAGCCGGTCTTCTTCGGCGTCGACCTGCCGGATCTCGGGCCGATGCCGCGCGAGAGCTATACCCCTGGCGCATACTGGTGGCGGCACGAGTTCCTGCATCGCCGGGCGATGGCCGACTATCACAATCTCGTCCCGGCGATCCGCGCGGATTTCGAGGCGCTGGAGACGCAGTTCTTTGCCGATTCCGAGACGGTGCGTAAGGGTAGCCTGAAGGAAAAGGAGGCCTTCGTCCTGGACTGCTGGAAGCGCGCCGACGAAGCCAGCGCGACCTGGATTGCCAAGCTGGAGCGTCAGAATTACTTCATCGCCGATTCGGGGTATCGCGACATGTGGAAATCCTTCAACGACGCCGCCTCCCTTCCCCTGGAATAGCGGCCGGCCCGGCAGAGGCAACAAAGACGATGTCGTCAGCGGGTGAACACCGGACAGGTGCGATGAGCAAGGAGGCGAGTGCCATCGGCGAGCGCATCAAGGCGATGCGCCAGGAGCGGGGCTGGACCCTGCAGGAGCTTGGCGGCCGCGCCGACGTATCGATTTCGGCGCTGTCGAAGATCGAGAATAATCTCGTCGCCGCCAGCTTCGATACGCTCCTGAAGATCGCCCGCGGTCTCGACGTGAGCTTCGAGGCCCTGATGAACGAGAAGAGCGCGTCGCCGCCGGCCGGCCGTCTCACCGCCACCCGTCGGGGAAAGGGCCTTCCCTTCGAGACCGATCACTATCGCTACCAGGTGATGGCGGGCGAGCTTCGTCAGAAGCACATGATCCCGCTCTACATGGAGGTCAAGGCGGTCGCGGTGCCGGCGCCCGAGGACTGGAGCTCCCACGACGGCGAGGAGTTCATCTACGTGCTGAAGGGGCCGATCGAACTGCACACGGAGTTCTACGAACCGATGCGGCTCGAGACCGGGGACAGCGCCTATTTCGACAGCCGGATGCGTCACGCCTTCGTCAAGCTCGGACCGGAAGGCGCCGAGATGCTGTCGATCTGCTTCGGCCAGGGCCTCCTTTTCCCCGACCCCCTCGACACGGACGCGACGGGACGACCCAGACGTTTGGTCAAGGTCGACGGATGATCGTGGATGCGGGCTGTCCCGGCGGCGCTCGGGTGGCGCGGTCGGCCGCCGCAATGCGGTCTCGAAACACCGCGGTCGCCGGATTGCCTTGCGCTGGCCAAGACCAAGGTCGAGGAAGCCGTCACGTGGGCTATGAAGCACATCACCGGCTGATTTGCCGTGCCCTCTGCGCGTGCCTAGATTGCGGGCTCAACGTGGAGGGCACCTTCAAATGACACGTAGCCTCGCGGCCGGCCTCGCCGTCGTCGCCGCTGTCCTCATCTTCGCCTTGATCGTCGCGGGCGCTAGACCCGTCCCGCTGTCTTTTAGATCGGCATTCGAGGCGCTGGGGGCTTGGTTCTTCCTGTTCATCGTGGCGCTGGTCGCCGGCTTCGTCGCCGGACGTATCTCCGGCAAGCCCGGGGGCGCTGCCGTCGCCGGGGCTCTCGCCGCCGGGGTCTTGGCGTACCTGTCCTACGCCGGCAGCGTGGCCCGCTAGCCCGGCGGCGATCATGCCGTCCGGTTTCTCCGCCACCCCTCGATCACGTTCTCCATCGCGAGGCGGCCTTCGGGCTTGAAGACGAATTGCTGCCCGAGTTGCCCGGCGACGCGGAGCCTCCAAGCAACGCCCCCGATCGTCGAGCCCCAAGACCCCGGCGTGGCGGTCATGGTGCTGCAATAGTGCCGCGACGCAGCACTTGTCCGGCGGACAGGACACGCTGGACACGTGGACAAGAGGCTGATTTGAAATGGTGCTGCCGGACAGGATTGAACTGTCGACCTCTCCCTTACCAAGGGAGTGCTCTACC
>JAGRKY010000394.1 GCA_020442095.1 Bauldia sp. | reverse complement strand
CGATGCGGAAGACGCCGGCGCCGCCATTGCCGTAAAGCGGCTTGATGATGACGTCGCCATGTTCCTCGCGGAAGGCAACGATCTCGCGCCGGTCGCGGGTGATCAGCGTCGGCGGGGTGAGCGCGGTGAACTCGGTGACGAAGAGCTTCTCCGGCGCGTTGCGTACATGCATCGGGTCATTGACCACCAGCGTCTTCGGGTGGATGCGCTCGAGCAGGTGCGTCGTGGTGATGTAGCCCATGTCGAAGGGCGGGTCCTGGCGGAGCTGGATCACGTCGAAGCTCGACAGGTCCCGGGTCTCGGCCTCGCCCAGCGAGAAGTGATTCCCCTCCTCGTCCTGGACCGTCACCGTCTCGACCCGCGCCTCGACCCGGCCATCGCGCATCGCCAGCCGGTCGGGGGTGTAGTGGGAAAGCCGGTGGCCGCGCCGCGCCGCCTCGAGCATCAGGGCAAAGGTCGAATCGCCACGGATGGTCAGTTTGGCGATGTGGTCCATCTGGAAGGCGACGTCGAGCGCCATGGGCATGTCTCCGGACTTGGGGTCGAGGCGCTATATCCCCCGCCGGCACGCCAAACAATGGCGTCACAGGAAAATCCTCGTTGCCGTCCCGAACATGGCTCAATATCGGATCGATTCCAACAATCTGGGGCGGATGGATCTTCTGTCGACGGCCGTCGTATAGGGAATTGCTCCAAGCCAAGTCGAGTGCGACTCATACCTAAATATTTCTCTCGCCTCGTGTTGAGAAAACAATGTTAGGATTCTTTCTTACCAACGCACCGAGGGGTCGATTCAGCACACAATATTTCCGTACTTCTTTGCTTGAAAGTGCGGCTGCTTCCTTCAAGTATTGCAACGCCTTGTCGTCATGGCCCGTTCCCAATTCGGCTGTGGCGCGGTTGTATTTGACAACAGCTTTTGCATGTTTATCCCCTCTAATCCACCATTCGGCCGCAGTAAAAAATTCTTTGGATTCCTCGATAGCGCCAGTTAGCGCTAGCGACGTTGCATAGCCAGACAATTTGTATGAATCCGCTCCTTCTTCATCTATAAGCTTTCTGTATAATCCTCTGGCTTGATCGTACATTCCAAGCTGTAGATATAAGAACACCGTATTCATCGGTACTGTAGGATATCCTCTTTTATATCTAACGTATCTTATCAGCACAATTAGCGCCATCTGCGCAATCAGCGCAAAAAACACGATCACTATTATGCCGTATTTAAATACATCACGCGATAATATATCAGCATCATTTAGTATCTCATTGTTGGATATCAATTCCGCTACCGTTTCGTCACTTCTTATACTGACTTTTGGTTCTCCGTTATCCAACCCGGCCACCAACAATGAAGATAAAAATACTTCTTTTGGAGCAAGTGTATTTAGAACAACATTATATTTATTCTGATCTGTGTTATCTTCGAATTCAGCAATCGGAGTATCCGCGTAACTCGACGATCTGTCTTGTATGGAAGCGCCCGAAGGAAACTCGATAACAATCCCAACGTTTCTTGCCACTCTATCACCGGTGTTTCGAAGTCTAAGGCTGAGAAAGGTGATATTCGCCCGTTCGGTCTCAAAATTCGCATCCGTTTGGATCGTATATTCGAGCTTCGATCCCGAAGGACCCGAAGGCTCTCTAGTAAAATAGTAAACGACGATCCCTGCAACGACCGTAACGAGCAGTGTAACCGCCGCCCCAACTAAGAGGTCTTTCCAGTTCATGAGGGCACCTTGATTGCATTCTGTTGGTGCATCTATACCATTTAGCAACGATGTGGTGCAGGCCCCCTGCAGAATTTGGCGCTGCCAGACTGGCTGCGGACTGAGTCGGAGCGACAACGAGCCATTCTAAGGTGCGTCAGTGTAGTTGGGTTCGAGCAGTATCACTATCGACGACACCGATTTCAGCGGCTCCGGCACAACCTTCAACTGCCTCGCCTCACCAGCTCCGGCCCTCGCTGTCGAAGACCGAGACGAGGTGATTCGGGAGCTTCCCCGGCACCGCCAGCACCACATCGAAGCGGCGGTCGAGGCCGGCGAGCGCCGGGTGGCGCGCGATCCACAATTCGGCGGCGCGGGCGATGCGCCGGCGCGCAGCCGGGGTCACCGCGAGGATCGCCTCGGTTTCATCGGCGCGGCTCTTGACCTCGACGAAGACGATCGTCCGGCCGCAGCGGAGGATCAGGTCGATCTCCCCGGCGCCGGAACGGAAGCGGCGGGCGAGCACGCGGTAACCCTTCAGCCTCAGCCACCAGGCGGCGATCGTCTCCGCCCGCCGGCCGCGGGTCTCCGCCGCGCGGCGTCGCGGGTCGGGACTGGCGCCGCCGTCATTCCCCGCCGTCATCGTCGCGGTTCTTCAGGGCCAGCGCCCGCTGGTAGAGATCGCGGCGCGGCAGGCCCGTCAGCGCCGCCGCCTCGTCGGCGGCCGAGCGGACGCTTCCCGTCTCGAGCAGCCCGGCAAGCAGCTCGTCGATATCGGCGGCGTCGGGCGCCGCATCCTCGCCCGGCGGGCCGACGACCACGACGATCTCGCCCTTCGGCGTCTCTTCGCCCTCGTATTCGGCGGCAAGCCCGGCAAGCGTGCCGCGGCGCATCTCCTCGAAGGTCTTGGTCAGCTCGCGGGCGACCGCCGCCGACCGATCGCCACCGAGCACCGCCGCCATGTCGGCGAGGCAGGCGGCAAGCCGCCGCGGCGATTCGTAGACGACGAGGCTCCCCGGTACGGTTTTCAGCGCCGCGAGGCGCTTCTGGCGGGGGCCCTGCTTCTGGGGAAGGAAGCCGGCAAAGTAAAACGCGTCGGTCGGCAGTCCGGAGGCGACCAGCGCCGCCAGCATCGCCGAGGCGCCCGGCACCGGGATCACCGCGAATCCGGCTTCGATCACCGCCGCCGCCAGCCGGTAGCCGGGGTCGGAGATCAGCGGCGTCCCGGCGTCGCTGACCAGCGCCACCGCCTTGCCGGCGGCGAGCTCGGCGAGGATGCGCGGCCGCTGAGCGGCGGCATTATGCTCGTGATAGGCGATCAGCGGTCGCGAAATTGCGTAGCGGTCGAGCAGGATGCGGGTCACGCGGGTGTCCTCGCAGGCGATCAGGTCCGCCGCGGCCAGGGTGCCGAGGCCGCGCAGCGTCATGTCGCCGAGGTTGCCGATCGGCGTCGCGACGACATGGAGCCCGGGCTCAATCGGCCGCGCCGTCACGGTCATGCCGTCGATGGCGAAGGCCGGCGCGTTTCCGCCGCCGGCCGGACGGTCGTCAGCCATGCCGCGCCCCCGATCGCCCGCCGTGGCCGGCCTTAAACTTGACAAAGCCAGTGCTTCTCTTTTGACAGGGCACGGAT
>JAGRKY010000003.1 GCA_020442095.1 Bauldia sp. | reverse complement strand
AGGTCGCCGCCGATCGGGCCGGTCTCGGCGCGCATCGGGATGGCGGTAAGCCCCATCCGCTTGAACGTCTTGAGATAGGCGACGAACATCTTGTTGTAGGAGATGCGCGCCGCCGCTTCGTCGATATCGAAGGAATAGGCATCCTTCATCAGGAATTCGCGTCCGCGCATGACGCCGAAGCGCGGCCGTACCTCGTCCCGGAACTTCCACTGGATATGATAGAGGTTCAGCGGCAGCGAGCGGTAGGACGAGACATAGGCGCGGAATATGTCCGTCACCATTTCCTCGTTTGTCGGACCGTAAAGCATGTCGCGCTCGTGGCGGTCGACGATTCGCAGCATCTCCTTGCCGTAGTCGTCATAGCGCCCACTTTCGCGCCACAGATCGGCCGGCTGGATGGTCGGCATGAGGATTTCGATGGCCCCTGCCCGGTCCTGTTCCTCCCTGACGATCTGCTCGATTCGGGAGAGAACCCGCTGTCCGAGCGGCAGCCAGGAATAGATGCCGGCCGCCTGCTGCCGGAGCATCCCGGCACGCAGCATCAGCCGGTGCGAGACAATCTCCGCCTCTTTGGGCGTTTCCCGGAGAATGGGGAGAAAATAGCGGGACAGGCGCATGATGGCTGGCGATTCCTCAAGGATACGGACGAGGCGCAGTCAATCCGTACCCCGACCAAAACACAAGCCCCGCGGGGCATCCGCATTGCCCTGCGCATCGGCCCGTCAGGGGTCGGACCGATCCCGGCCGCCGGTTGCCGGACGCCCGGACGCGGCGATGGTCATGGGAGTGCAAAAAAAATGTGCCGACGTCGCACAAATAGATGACAAGCGGTCCGAGTTTCGCTACGGTTCCTCTAATAATAAGGGTGCGGGAAACGGTCCTTAAGGCCCGCTCGCTACCCCGACAAAAAGGCATCGCGGTCTAAGTCTTGGGAGGAAGATCCCTTTTCGGCGCGCCGTTCGGTCGCAGCCGCCTTGGTCTGAGGAAAGGTCCAATCAGCCAATTGGATCGGTGACCCGGGCAAAAAGGGTTAAGGACGCGGAACTCGGTAAGCAAGGCTGAAAAGCCTTGCTTTTTTTATTGTTTCGGCAGGAAGAGCTCGCCGAGTTCCTCAACGCCCCAGCCGAGTTGGTCGACCCCGTACCAGATGCCGAACGTGACGATAGCGGCGACGATCGACGTCGCGATCGCTTTCTGCACCAGCTTCGGATTATGGGGCGCGCTCGGCACCGTCCCGAGGATGACCTCGCCCTCTTCTTCCTGGGTGCGCATGCCCCAGGGAAGCACGGCGAACAGGACGATCCACCAGACGACGAAGTAGACGGCGATGACGCTGGCGAAGTTCATGGCGCTCGCATCCTCACGCCTCTTCCAGTTCGATCAGCGTACCCATGAAATCCTTCGGATGGAGGAACAGGACGGGCTTGCCATGGGCGCCCGGCTTCGGCTCGCCGGTGCCGAGGATCCTGACACCCGATTCAGCCAGTCGCCGGCTCGCATCGGCGATATCCTCGACCTCGTAGCAGAGGTGATGGATGCCGCCGTCCGGATTCCGCGCCAGGAAAGCCGCGATCGGCGAATTCTCGCCGAGCGGCTCGAGCAGCTCGATCTTGGTATTGGGCAGTTCGACGAAGACCGTCGTCACCCCGTGGTCCGGCTGCGCGGCGGCTGCGGAGACCCGGGCACCGAGGCGATCGCGATAGCGGGCTGCCGCGGCAGCAAGGTTCGGCACGGCAATGGCGACGTGATTGAGGCGGCCGA
>JAGRKY010000393.1 GCA_020442095.1 Bauldia sp. | reverse complement strand
GCATCGTCACCGGCGTCGCGCCGAGTGCCTCGACCACCGCGTTGCCGGTCGGCCCCGGCACCCGGAGCTTGAGCCCCGCGAGGTCCGAGGGGTGGCGCACCGGCTTGTCGGCCATCTGCAGCGCCTGCCCGGCATGGACATGCAGGAACAGGACATGGACGTCCTTGAAGTCCTCGGCGAGATAGTCGTCGAACATCTCGGCCATGGCGAGGTTCGTCGCGGTTATGTCGCCGTTGAAGATCGTCGGCAGTTCGAAGACCTCCTCGCGCGGGAAGAGGTTCGGGGTGTAGCCGTTGACCGTCCAGATGATGTCGACGACACCGTCGGTCACCTGGCGGATGAGCTGGGGCGGCGCGCCGCCAAGCGACATCGAGGGGTAGATCTCGATCTTGATCCGCCCGTTGGAGTCCTCCTCGATCTTCTTCGCCCAAGGCTCCATCATCTTCGTCTGGGCCGGCGCCTTCGGCCCGAGGAAATGATGGAGTTTCAGCGTGAATTCCGGCTCCTGCGCCATGGCACTGCCGGCAAGCGCAAGGGCGCCAATTCCACCCAGCACGCCGCAAAGAAGGGTTCGGCGATCAAACATATGGCTCTCCTCCCAAGTTATCCCTACGACTACCATCGCATTCGATCTACGTGGTAGCCCCGATAATAGTTTTGCCGTTGACAATAACTATTCTTCGGCTCAACGACTACACGTATTCGCGCTCTGCAAGCGTCTATTTTGTTCGAAAAGCGAACAACCAGAAAGAATATCGTCCAGCCTGCCGCACATGGACCTTTCCTATAGATGCGGCAGCCGGACGTCGAGTACGGCCGCCCTGCCCTCGTCCCGCACCGCCCTGAGTCCCGCGGCGATAGCCTCCTCGACCTCTTCCGGCCGCTCTACCTTGCGGGCGAAGGCTCCGCCGGCCGCCGCCGCGATCGCCGAATGGTCCGGTGCCGGATCGAAGCTGACCCCGATGTCGTCGGCGCGGCTCGCATGGCCGTCGGGATGGACGGCAAGGGTCGAGAATTTCGGCGCCTTCCAGCCGCGATTGTTGAACACCACCTGGAGGAAGGGCGTGCCGTAGCGCCGCGCCATCCAGTGGACGGTCGACGGCACCGAGAACATGTAGGAGCCGTCGCCGGTCATCGACACGACGGTCCGATCAGGCGCCGCGAGCTTCGCCCCGATCGCCGCGCCGCCGTTCCAGCCGAGCGAGCTACCGCCGCTGGTGAACATCGTCCCCGGCTGCGATCGGGCGAGATGATCGAAGATGACGTGGTAGTTGGTGATCCCCTCGTTGAGCACGATCGCGTCATCGTCGATCTGGGCGCGAACGCAGGCGGCCAGGTATTCCGGCGTGATCGCGTCCCCGTCCGGCTTCTCCGCCGCGGCGAGGCGCGCCGTGCGCTCCGCGTGGCGCCGCGCGTAATGGGCGCGCCGCGCCGCGACCGCCTCCCCGTCGACGGACGCGGTGTCGAGCGCGGCATTCATCTGGCGGAGCGCCGTCAGCGAGTCGGCGGCGAAGCTCGCCCGCGCGCCGATATACCAGAGCGGCATCGACGGCTTCAGCGGGTCGACATCGACATGAAAGATCGAAGCCTTGCCGTTCGGCCGGTTGACCGTCGGCACCCAGGGGATGTCACTGTCGATGACGAGCACCACGTCGGCATCGGCAAGCGCCTGGTTCTGGAAAGGCTGGTTCCAGTAATTGCCCTGGTAGAGCGGGTCGTGGTGCGGGAAGTTGACGTAGCCGGGCGCGGATTCGAGCACCGCGACGCCCAACCGGTCGCAGAGCCTTGCAAGCTCGCCGACCGCCTCGGTGTTGCGGCCGAGATAGGAGGTGACGACGACCGGCCGGTGCGCGCCGGCCAACGCATCGACCAGCATCGCAACCGCATCGTCGGGAAGCGGCGCCGCGGCGACCGGGCGCCACGCGGCGGGATCGGCCGCGGCAGGCTCGGTCTCGCCAGAGAGGACCTCCCGCGCCGCGACGAGATAGACGGGCCCACGCGGGTCGCTGCCGGCGATCTGCAGCGACCGGCGGACGATCTTGCCGGCATTGGCCGCGACCCGGATCTCGTTCTCGTACTTCACATATTGGCGAAGAATGCCGCGCTGGTCCGGGACATCCTGGAGCCAGTGGATGAACTCGTTGCGGCTGCCGGGGAGCTCGCCTTCCTGGGTCGCCGGCGAGAGCCCCGCGAAGATGAAGACCGGAATCCGCGCCCGCGCCACGTTGTGGACGGCGCCGGCGAGCGACTGCGTGCCGCAATCGACATGGACGATGACCGCCTGCGCCTCGCCGCTGACCTGGGCATAGCCCTGGGCGGCACTGAGGGCGACCATCTCGTAGGGGCAGGTAATCACCCGCGGCAGCGGCCGGCCGATCGCCTCCGCTTCGGCGATCGCCTCGACCAGGGCGGGATGGTCGCTGCCGAAATTGGCGAAGATGCAGGAGACGCCCGCGTCGCGCAGTGCCTCCAGGATCGCGGTGCTCGCCGTATACATGCGCCCTGTGCTCCTCCCCCGCAGCGGACAGGACGCCGACGCGCCCTTTCTTTCCGGCTCACACGTCGCGGAAGCGGCTGACCGCCGATCCGACGACCGGGCTGTCGGCGACGATCACTGTCCCGGTCAGCGGCATTGCCTCGAGCTTCGCCGGATCGCGGCCGAGCCTGAGGCTGGTGACGAAGATCCGGTCGAGGCCCTCGCCGCCAAAGCACGGCATGGTCGGCGCGACGACCGGCAAATCATAGGAAGCGATCAGTTCGCCGTCGGGCGAGAAGCGGTTGAGCCTGGCGGCCGAGACGCCGGCGCTCCAGTAGCAGCCCTCGACGTCGGTGGCGCCGCCATCCGGCCGGCCGGTCGCCTCGTCAAGATTGGCGAAGCGCCGCCGGTTGGAAATCGCTCCGGTATTGGGGTCGAAATCCCAGCAATCCACCCAGGGGCCACCGGAATCGGAATGGAACATCGTCATCCCGTCCGGCGAGAAGGCGAGCCCGTTCGAGACGCGAAGGCCATCGACCTTCCGCTCGACATAGCCCGCGGCATCGACGCGATAGAGCGAACCGATCGGCCGCCTCACCGGGACGTCGCCATCGTCCATGGTCCCGACCCAGAAAGCGCCGTCCGGCCCGACCTTGCCGTCGTTCAGCCGGGTATCGGGCTCATCGGCCTCGATCGAGGCGATCCGCTCGAAGGTCCCGTCGTCGGGGTCGAACATGCCGACCTCGTCGCGCAAGGCAACGACCAGCTTGCCGGAATCGGCAAGACCCAGCGACCCGACCACGCTCGGCATCGTCCAGCTGCGGGTGTCGCCGGTTGCCAGCTCGCAGCAATGGATGGCCTTGCCGACGATGTCGCAATACCACAGCGCATTGCGGCGATCGTCGTAGACCGGGCCTTCGCCGAGCTCGCAACGGATGTCGTTCAGAGGCTTGAAATCGAGCACCGGATTCTCCCCGTCTCTCCTGCTTCGCGGGCAGACCCTGAACGTATCTTGCCGAAAAGGCCAGCCCCCGCGGGCGAGCATCGCGAGCCGACCGTTGCCGGAGCGCTGTGCGGCGTCGGCGACAGCGCTATGCCTGGTCCCTGGCGATCATCTCGATCGTGCCGACAAGCGCCTCGACCGCCGTCCCGAGGTCCTCGGGCTCGACATATTCGAGCGGATTGTGGCTGATCCCGGCGCGGCAGCGGACGAAGATCATGCCGATATCGGTGAGGTTGATCATCGCCTGACCGTCGTGGCCGGCCCCCGACATCAGCTCGATCGGCTTCTTGCCGGTCGTTTTCTCGATCGCGCCGGCGATGGCCTTCCTGAGGCGCGGGGCGCAGGTCGCGACCGGCTTTTCGTGCATCGTCTCGATCGAGACCAGGACGCCGCGCTTGGCGCCGATATTGCGAAGGCGATAGCGGATCGCCTCATAGGCGCTGATGCGGGCATCGTCGGTCGCCGCCCGGAGGTCGAGGCTGAATTCGGCGAGCCCGGGAATGACGTTGCCGGCGCCCGGCGCCACCCTGATCTCGCCGACGGTGGCGACACAGTTGGCCTTGGCGTGCTTGAGCGCGATGTCCTCGATGGTCAGCATCACCTGGGCGGCCGCGACAAGCGCATCGTGGCGGATATCCATCGGCACCGTGCCGGCGTGCCCGGCCTCGCCCTTGATGCTGATGCGGTAGCGGCCCTGGCTGGCGATCGCAGTGACGACGCCGAGCGGGCTCGCCGCCTGGTCGAGGATCGGGCCCTGTTCGATATGGACCTCGAGATAGCCGATGGCGCTTCCCGGCGAATAGGCCTCGTCGGAAAGCGCATCCGGGTCGCCGCCGAACTTGAGCAACGCATCGCGGATGGTGACGCCATCGGCGTCGGTGAGGCCGAGCATCGCATCGCCGAGCGCGCCCGACACGGTCGACGAGCCGATCAGCGTCTTGGGGAAGCGCACCCCCTCCTCGTCGCCGAAGGCGAGCACCTCCAGCTCGAAAGGCAGCGAGACACCCCGCTGGCCGAGCTCCTCGACGGCGAGGATGCCGGCGATCACACCGAGCGTGCCGTCAAAGCGGCCGGCATCGACCACCGTGTCGATATGCGAGCCGACCAGCAGCCGGCGGTTGGAGCT
>JAGRKY010000392.1 GCA_020442095.1 Bauldia sp. | reverse complement strand
GCGCGATCCACGTCAAGGGCGCGCCGTCGAAGTCGATCTCGGTGATCGAGACGGCGCTCGCCGCCCATTTCAAGTACGGCCGGACGATCTCCGGCCGCGGCATGTTCATGGCCGAGCGCTCCTTCCCCGAGCCGGAGACGGGAAAGATGCGCCCCGCGACCTGCTACGCCCATGCCTGCACGGTCGCCGAGGTCGAGGTCGATACCGAGACCGGCGAGGTCGAGGTCAAGTCGCTGAAGAGCGCCTACGAAGTCGGCCGGGCGCTCAACCCGAAGATGGTCGAGCAGCAGATCATCGGCGGCGCCTGGATGGGCATGAGCCACGCCCTCTACGAGACGACCGAGCCCTATTATCCCGACCGCGACCATGGCCCGGTCGACTTCAACGAATACCTGATGCCGGGACCGGGCGACCTGCCGGAATTCGGCGGCGTCATCCTCGAACGGCCGGCCAGCGACGGCCCCTACGGCGCCAAGGGCGTCGGCGAGATGACCGCCAATTCGCCGATTCCCGCGATCGCCAACGCCATCTTCGACGCGGTCGGCGTCCGCGTCGACTCGCTTCCGATCACGCCCGAAAAGGTGCTCCGCGGCATCCTCGCCAAGGACGGCGCCATCCCCGAACCTGCTGAATGAAAGGAACCGGCATGCTGAAGGTACTCTCGCTGATGAAGCGCAAGGACGGACTGAGCTACGACGAATTCCGCAACTGGGCGATCAACGAGCATCCGCTCCTCGCCGAGAAGCTGCCGGGGCTGCGCGGCTACCGGATGAACGTGCCGATCGCCGAGAATCCGGACCTGCCCTATGACGCGATCAGCGAGATGTGGTTCGACGACGACGCGGCCCGCCTCGCCGCCTTCGGCACCGACGCCGGCAAGGCAGCCGGCGCCGACGCGGCGGCCCATGCCGAGCGCACCCATTTCATGGCCGAGGAGAAGGTGTTTATTGACTAGCACCGCCTGGTGGTCATGACAGCGCCCTTCCCGACGCCCGAGAAGCTGGCGGAGGCGCTGGCGCGCGCTGACTACCTCGCCGACGACGGGCTTGCCGTCGCCGGCTTCCTCGCGCTGGCCCTCGGCAAGCCGCTGCTCGTCGAGGGCGTGCCCGGCGTCGGCAAGACCGAGGCGGCGAAGGCGCTCGCCAAGGCGCTCGGCCGCGACCTCATCCGCCTGCAATGCTACGAAGGGATCGACGCGGGCCAGGCGCTCTACGAGTGGAACTACGCCCGCCAGCTCCTCGCCATCCGCCAAGCCGAGGTTTCCGGCGACGCGACCGATCTCTATGCGGAAGACTTCCTGATCGAGCGGCCGCTGCTCAAGGCGCTGCGGAACGCGCAGGCAAGCGTTCTCCTCATCGACGAGATCGACCGCGCCGACGACGAGTTCGAGGCCTTCCTGCTCGAATTTCTGGCCGACTATGAAATCTCGATTCCCGAGATCGGAACCATCCGGGCCGCTGCCCCGCCGGTCGTGGTGCTGACCTCCAACCGGACGCGAGAGCTGAACGAGGCGCTCCGCCGCCGGTGCACCTATCACTGGATCCCCTATCCGGATCCCGCCCGCGAGGCCGAGATCATCATGCTGCGCGCCGGCGACGTCGCCGAGGCGACCGCGCGTGCGGTGGTCGCCGCGGTCAACGCGCTCCGCCGGCTGCCGCTGGTCAAGGCGCCGGGGATCGCCGAGGCGGTCGACTGGGCCCGCGCCGCCGCCATGCTCGACGACGGCCGCGGCGACTGGCCGGCAGCGCTGAAGCGCTCGATCGGTCAGGTGCTGAAGGACGAGGAAGACCTCGCGGCGGTCGACGGCCGGCTCGACGAGTTGATCGGGAGCGGGGAGCCGTGAACCCCGCCCTGCGTCCTTCGAGGCCCGGCTACGCCGGGCACCTCAGGATGGCGAGGTGGAATTTGTGCATCCCGAGCGGCTACGGCGGCACCGGGGCGGCGGGATGACCACACCCCGCCATGCTGAGGTGCGAGCGCGAAGCGCGAGCCTCGAAGCACGCACCATCCTTCCCGCCGGCGCGCGGCCCTTCCACGACTTCACCGTGCTGTTGCGCGCCCACGGCTTCGCCATAGCCACCGACCAGACGATCGCCTTCCTCGACGGCATCGGCCGGCTCGGGCCACGGACCATGGACGATATCTACTGGGCGGCCCGGGCGACGCTTGCCCCGTCGCCCCACCGGATCGCGGACTTCGACGCGCTCTTCGACGCCTTCTTCCACGATACGGTAGGACTCGGCGCCATCGCCGAGAGCCTGCCCGAAGAAAACGCCCCGGCCCGGGAATCGGGCGCCGACGATCTCCAGCCGGCAACCGCCGAGCGGGTGAACGAGACCGGCGAGGCGGCGAGCGCCGCCGAGGCGCTTGGCGCCCGGGCCTTCGCGCCGATGACCGACGACGCGCGGCTCGCGCTGATGCGCCGGCGCCTTGCGGCCGTCGCCCCGCGGCGGCGCGGCTACCGGCGCGAACCCTTCCGCCGCGGCGACCGCCTCGATCTTCGCCGCAGCCTTTCGGCGATGGTCCACCACGACCCCGGCGCGATCCGCCCGGTCTGGACGCGCCGGCGCGACCGGCTCCGCCGCGTCCTCCTCCTCATCGACATATCCGGATCGATGAAGCGCGAGACCGACGACTACCTGCGCTTTGCGCATGCCCTGACCCAGGTGCTGCCGGCGGTCGAGACCTTTTCCTTCGGCACGCGCCTGACGCGGCTGACGCCGTCGCTCCGCCACAAGGACATCGACCGGGCGCTTGCCGAGATCGCGCCTTCGGTCGCCGACTGGCAGGGCGGCACGCGGATCGGCGAAAGCCTCGCGAACTTCCTCGCCATCCCCCGCTTCGCCCGCGCCTCGCGCGGCGCGCTGGTCGTCGTCCTGTCCGACGGACTGGAGCGCGGCGACCCGGACGAGATGGCCCGGGCGGTGCGCCGCCTCGCCGCCCGCTCGTGGCGGCTTGCGTGGCTCACGCCGCTCGCCGCCGATCCGGACTTCAGCCCCGAGACGGCGGCGCTGAAGGCGATCCTGCCGATCGTCGATCATCTTGGCGTTGGCGCCGGCATTGCGGCACTCTGCAACTTCATCGAAGCAAGCGCCCGGCTTGGAGCGACCGCTCCGGCGCCCGGACGCAGGGGAGGACATCATGGAAACGCCGATCATCGACGCGCACCATCACATCTGGCGGCAGGGCGACCTGCCCTGGCTGACCGGGCCAATGGTGCCGCGGATCTTCGGGCCGTATGAGCCGATCCGCCGCGACTACGGAATAGACGAATATCTCGCCGACCTCGCCCGGTCCGATGTCGTCAAGTCGGTCTATGTCCAGACCAACTGGGCGCCGGAACAGGCCGAGGACGAAGTCGCCTGGGTGCAGGGCGTCGCCGACGCGAACGGCTGGCCCCATGCGATCGTCGGCTATGCCAACCTGATGGCCGACGACGTCCGCCCGGCGCTCGACCGGCTGGTACGCTATCCGCTGATCCGCGGCGTGCGCATGCAGCTCCACTGGCACGACAACGCGATGTTCCGCTTCGCCAGGCGGCCCGACCTCGCCGATGACGAGACCTTCCGCAGGAACTTCGCGGCGCTGGCCGAAACCGGACTGAGCTTCGACCTCCAGGTCTTCGCGAGCCAGATGGCGGGCGCCGCGCGGCTTGCCGCCGACTTCCCCGGCACGACCTTCATCCTCCAGCACGCCGGGATGCTTGAGGACCTCTCCGAAAAAGGCATCGACTCGTGGCGGGAGGGGATGACGACGCTGGCGGAGCAGCCGAATGTGGTCTCCAAGCTCTCCGGCCTCGGCACCTTCATCCACCGCAACGACCCCGCCCACATCGCCATGGTGGTCCGGGAGACGGCGGGCATCTTCGGCCCCGACCGCTGCCTCTTCGGCTCGAATTTCCCGATCGAAAAGCTGTGGATCGACTACGCCTCGCTGGTCCGCGCCTATCGTGACGCGGTCTCCGTCTTCCCGGCCGAGGAGCAGAGGGCGATGCTCCACGACACGGCGGCGCGGGTGTACCGCATCTGATCGGGACGCGCGTTGGCCAGGAAGTGCGTCCTTCGAGGCCCGGCTCCGCCGGGCACCTCAGGATGGCGGGGTGGTTGGAGACCGCACGACCCGTTCTGAACGAACCAGCACCAACCTCGCCATGCTGAGGTGCCGCCGGAGGCGGCCTCGAAGCACGCACCCAGGAGGCAGCGCTAGCTGTGCCCGAGCACCGGGTGCGGGCGGTAGGGTTCCTCAAGCGCGGCGATCTCCTCCGATGTCAGCTTGATATCGAGCGCGGCGATCGCGTCCTCGAGGTGGCTCATCTTGCTGGCGCCGACGATCGGCGCGGTGACCGCCGGCTTGGAGAGCAGCCAGGCGAGCGCCACCTGCGCATTCGGCACGCCGCGCTTCTCGGCTACCTCGCTGACCCGGTCGACGACCCGGAAGTCGTCCTCCTCGTAATAAAGCTGATGGGCGAAGGCGTCGCTTTTCGAACGGGTCGTCTCGCCGCCATCCTGCCGCCGCCGGCTGCCGGTGAGGAAGCCGCGGGCGAGCGGGCTCCACGGGATGAGGCCGATCCCTTCGCTCTCGCAGAGCGGGATCATCTCGCGCTCCTCCTCGCGATAGATGAGGTTGTAGTGGTTCTGCATGGTGACGAATTTCGCCAGGCCGAGGCGGCGCGACGTCTCCAGCATCCTGGCGAACTGCCAGGCGAACATCGACGATGCGCCGATATGGAGCGCCTTGCCGGCCTTCACCACGTCGGTCAGCGCCTCCAGCGTCTCCTCGATCGGCGTCGTCCGGTCGAAGCGGTGGATCTGGTAGAGGTCGACATAATCCATGCCGAGCCGCCGCAGCGAGTCGTCTATCGCGTGCATGATGTGCTTGCGCGACAGGCCGCGTTCGTTCGGGTCGTCGCCCATCGGATTATAGACCTTGGTGGCGACCACCACCCTGTGCCGCGCCACGCCGAGCTCCCTCAGCGCCCGGCCGGTCACCTCCTCGCTGGCGCCGCCGGAATACATGTCGGCGGTGTCGAAGAAATTGATGCCGGCATCGAGCGCCCGGGCGACGAAGGGCTTGGCCTCGTCATAGTCGAGGATCCAGTCGCGCCATTTGGACGAGCCGTAGGTCATCATGCCAAGGCAAAGTCGCGACACCTTGAGCCCGGTGGCGCCGAGATTGACGTATTCCATGGGGGATTATCCGCCGGTATGATGGGAAGAGTTCAGACACTCTACGCCTCTCCCGCCGGGTGACAAGCGCGTCTGCCGCTCCGTCGCGACCCGCCGTCGACCATCCGCTACTTCCGGAACAGGACCATGACCTATCAGCCCGCCGAAGACCGCTACGACCGCATGACCTATCGCCGCTCGGGCCGGAGCGGGCTGGACCTTCCCGAGATATCCCTCGGCCTCTGGCAGAATTTCGGCGGCGTCGACAACTACGAGGTCGCCCGGGCGATGCTCCGCCGCGCCTTCGACCGCGGCGTCACCCA
>JAGRKY010000391.1 GCA_020442095.1 Bauldia sp. | reverse complement strand
TGTCGATCGCGCCGCCGGTGGGCGCAATGTCGGCGCATCTCGCCAGGCTCGTCTCGGGCCGCACCTACCGGAACTTCCGCAACTTCGCCAAGCGGGTACTCAACCGCTTCCCGCGCTTCTTCCGCGACAAGGCGAAGCTGACCGAGGAGTTCACCCGCAGCTTCTTCACTGGCGGGACGCTGTTCGAGGAACTCGGCTTCTACTATGTCGGGCCGATCGACGGCCACAATCTCGACCACCTGCTGCCGGTGCTGCAGAACGTCCGCAGCATGCAGAACGGGCCGGTTCTCGTCCATGTCGTCACCAAGAAAGGCAAGGGCTACGCGCCGGCGGAGGCCTCGGCCGACAAGTATCATGGCGTCGCCAAGTTCGATGTCGTCACCGGCAAGCAGGCGAAGAGCACGGCGAATGTTCCGGCCTATACCAAGGTCTTCGCCAACGCCCTGATCAAGGAGGCGGAGCACGACGACAAGATCGTCGCGGTGACCGCCGCGATGCCCGGAGGCACCGGCCTCGACCTTTTCGCCGAGCGCTTTCCCGACCGCTGCTTCGACGTTGGCATCGCCGAGCAGCATGCCGTGACCTTCGCGGCGGGCCTCGCGACCGAGGGCTACAAGCCCTTCGCCGCGATCTACTCGACCTTCCTGCAGCGCGCTTATGACCAGGTCGTCCACGACGTGGCGATTCAGAAGCTGCCGGTCCGCTTCGCCATCGACCGGGCGGGATTCGTCGGGGCCGACGGGGCGACCCACGCCGGCTCCTTCGACACCACCTACCTTGCCTGCCTCCCCGGCTTCGTCGTCATGGCGGCCGGCGACGAGGCCGAGCTCGTCCACATGGTGGCGACGGCGGTGGCGATCGACGACCGTCCGTCCTCCTTCCGCTATCCGCGCGGCGAGGGCATCGGCGTCGACATGCCGGAAGTGGGCGTGCCGCTCGAGATCGGCCGTGGCCGTATCTTGCGCGAGGGAACCAAGGTGGCGCTCCTCTCCTTTGGCGGCCGGCTGGGCGAATGCCTGCGCGCCGCCGAGGAGCTCGACGCGCATGGCCTGTCGACCACGGTCGCCGATGCCCGCTTCGCCCGGCCGCTCGACACCGCGCTGGTCGACCGCCTCGCCCGCGAGCACGAGGTGCTGCTGACGGTCGAGGATGGCGCGATCGGCGGCTTTGCCAGCCATGTCCTCAACCATCTCGCGGTTTCCGAGGCGCTCGACAGCGGCGTCAAGGTGCGGCCGCTGACGCTTCCCGACCGCTTCGTCGACCAGGACAAGCCGGAGGCGATGTATGCGGCGGCCGGCCTCGATGCGGCGGGCATCGTCGCAGCCGTCTTCGCGGCGCTCGGTCGCGACGGTTCGGCGGCGCTGCGCGCCTGAGAGGCGATCTGACGCGGCATTGTGCATCTCCGGCGTGGTAAGAACGGGCGCATGAGGAAGACCTCGTTCCTTGCTGCGGTGAGAAGCCGGGACGGCCGGTCGATAGCGCGTGCGCTGGCGATCGCCCTGCTTTTCAACCTTTTCGCGGCCGGGCTCCATACCGGGGCCATGGCGGCGGGCGAGGGGAGCGGCCTTGTCCTCTGCCTTGGCTCGTCGGACGTCGACGGCCACGGAGCGCCGCTGACTCATTGGAGCGACTGCTGCTTCACCGGCTGCGTCACCACGCCGGCCGCGCTGCCCGTTTGCGGCGACGTGGCCCTGTTCGTCCCGGAGAAGCTGACCGATCGCCCCGATCTCGGCGACGCGGTCGCCCTTGCCGCGCCGGGACCCGAAAGACCCCGCGCCCGGGGCCCTCCTTTCCCCACCTGAAAACACCCGGACTTCGTTTTCGTTTTCAGATCGCGGAAGGCGCAGTCTCGCGCCGGATTCCGCGCAGATTTCAGGGGAAATCCCATGTCTTTCCGTACGCTTGTTGCCGCTGCGGCGGTTGCCCTTGCCTTCACCGCCCAGGCGCTCGCCCATGACGTGACCGTCGGGACGCTGACGCTGACCGACCTTTGGACCCGCGCCACCCCGCCGAGCGCGCCGGCCGGCGGCGGCTTCCTCACCATCACCAACAACGGCGATGAGCCCGACCGTCTCATCGCGGTTTCGGCTCCCGGCGTGAAGATCGGCGAGGTCCACGAGATGGCCGTCAAGGACGGCGTGATGACGATGCGGCCGCTGGAGAACGGGCTGGAAATCCCGGCCCATGGCAGCGTCACCCTTGCCCCCGGCGGATTCCACCTCATGTTCATCGGGATCGAGAAGCCGTTCGTCGAGGGCGAGAAGCTGCCGGTGACCCTGACCTTCGCCAATGCCGGGTCGATCGACACCTTCCTCCATATCGAGCCGATCGGCTCCAAGGGGCCTGCGGCCGGCGGCGCGCACCAGATGGACATGCAGCCGGACATGAAGATGGACATGAACCAATGACAGCGATGAAGACGGTCCGCTACGTCCTGTGGGCGGCTGTCGCGGGGGTCGTCGCGGTTGCCGCGACGATCTTCGTACTGAACCAGCTCGGCGAGGATTCGCCCGTCGCGTCGATCGCCTCGATCGGCGGGCCGTTCAAGCTGACCGACCAGCATGGCCAGACGGTCACCGACGCCGACCTCAAGGGGCATCCCTCGGCGATGATCTTCGGCTACACCTTCTGTCCCGACGTCTGTCCGACGACGCTGTTCGAGATGACCGGCATGTTGGAGAAGCTCGGGCCAGATGCGGACAAGCTGAAGGTCTATTTCGTCACCGTCGATCCCGAGCGCGACACCCAGCAGGTCCTCGCCGACTACCTGCAGGCCTTCGATCCGAGGATCGAAGGGCTGACCGGCTCGCGCGAGGCGGTCGACGAGGCTCTGACGGCCTATCGCGTCTTCTCGCGGAAGGTCGAGCGCGACGATGGTCCCTATCTCATGGACCACACCGCCGGCGTCTACCTGCTCGATTCCGACGGCACCTTCACCGGGACCATCGCCTATCAGGAGAACGAGGACACGGCGCTCGCCAAGCTGAAGCGGCTGGTCGGCGGGGCGTGAGGTGCGTCCCTTCCGGTGCGATCCTGTGCTATGGTCCGCCCATGACCGTGGCGATGAAGACCTCCGTCGGACTGACCGCGCTCGCCGTCCTGGCGGGTGGCGCCGTCCTGTGGACGAAGTTCGGGAGCCTCGTTTATTTCGACGTCATTGCCGGCGCCCTCGTTGGCTGCTTCCTCTAGCGGCGGCGAACGCCGCCGCCTCGACGTGACCCTGGTCGAACGGGGGATCGCGCCGACCCGCGCGCGCGCCCGGGACGCCATCCTGCGCGGCGCCATCGTGGTCGCCGGCGAGACCGCGACGCGCCCGGCGATGATGGTCGCGGCCGACGCGCCGATCGAGGCCTATGACCCGGCCGGCCGCTATGTCTCGCGGGCGGCGCTCAAGCTCGTCGCCGGTCTCGACCACTTCGGCTATTCCCCGGCGGGGCTCAGCATCCTCGATGTCGGCGCGAGTACCGGCGGCTTCACCGAGGTCCTGATCGAGCGCGGCGCGGAGCGCGTCTATGCGGTCGATGTCGGCCACGACCAGCTGCATCAGCGGCTTCGCGACCATCCCGCGGTGAGGATGCGCGAGGGGCTCAACGTGCGCGACCTGACCGCCGCGGATGTCCATGGCGCGGTCGGGGCGATCGTCTCCGACGTCAGCTTCATCTCTCTGCGTCTCGCGCTGCCGCCGGCGCTCGCGGTCGCCGCGCCGGGCGCCTGGGGCGTTTTCCTGGTCAAGCCGCAATTCGAGG
>JAGRKY010000390.1 GCA_020442095.1 Bauldia sp. | reverse complement strand
CGGCGAGGCTGCGCAGATCGTCGACCCCGATCGCCTCGATCTTCTCGATCAGTTCCTCCGGCGTGACGATGCGGCCGAAAAGCAGGAGCTGCCGGGCGAGCTGACCGGCCCGCGCGGCGGGGCTTTCCAGGGTCATCAGCAGGCCGGCGCGGAGTTGCGAGCGCGCCCGCTTCAGCTCTTTCTCGCTGATGTCGTCGATGCTCCGGGCCAGCTCGTCGACGATGACCGGCATCAGCTCGTCGACGTCGTCCGGTCCGGTCGCGGCATGGACGCCGAAAATGCCGGTATCGGCGAAGCTCCAGTGGAAGGCGTAGATCGAGTAGCAGAGGCCGCGTTTTTCGCGCACTTCCTGGAAAAGCCGGGACGACATACCGCCGCCGACCACCGAGGAGAGGATCTGGGCGGCGTAGAAATCGTCCGAGGCGTAGGCAAGACCCTCGAAGCCCAGCATGATCTGGGTCTCCATCAGGTCGCGCTGCTCGCGTCGCTCGCCGCCGCGATAGACGGCGTTGACCGGCGCTGGCGCGGTCTCGCCCGGAATCGCACCGAATGAGCTGCCGGCGAGCGCGACCAGCTTGTCATGGTCGATCGCCCCGGCCGCGGCGACAACCATCGACGGCCCACGATAGTGCCGGTCGAGATAGGCGCCGAGCATCGGCGAAGCCGCGCTCTTCACCGTCTCGGCGGTGCCGAGGATCGTCCGGCCGATCGGCTGGTCGGGAAACGCCGCCTCGGCGAAGCTGTCATAGACCCGGTCCTCGGGCGTATCGAGCGCCGCGCCGATCTCCTGGAGGATGACATGCTGCTCGCGGGCGAGTTCCTGCGGATCGAAGACCGAGTTCGAGAGGATGTCGCTGAGGATGTCGAGCGCGAGCGGCACGTCGTCCTTGAGCACGCGGGCATAGTAGGAGGTGGTCTCGACGCTGGTCGCCGCGTTGACCTCGCCGCCGACCTCCTCGATCTCCTCGGCGATATCGGCGGCCGACCGCGTCTTGGTCCCCTTGAAGGCCATATGCTCGAGGAGATGGGAAAGGCCATGCTCCTCTTCCCGCTCGGAGCGCGAGCCGGCGCCGACCCAGACGCCGAGCGCGGCGCTCTCGAGGTGCTCCATTTCATGCGTGACGACTCTGATGCCGGATTCCAGACTCGTTACGCGCACCGACATTGCGTCAAACCTCGTCCCTTACTGCGGTTGCATTGGCCAGAAGGAAATCCTCCACGACGGACTGATCATTCGCAAGGACCACATAATCCTCGCGCCGGGAAGCGAGATCGTCGAATCCCGGCGGCAGGGCAGGAGGCATGCCGATCGCCGCCTCGACGGCGGCGGGGAATTTCGCCGGATGCGCGGTCGAAAGCGTGATCATCGGCACCTCCGGCGACAGGTGCCGCTGGGCGACGGCCATCCCGACAGCGGTATGGGGGTCGGGCAGGAAGCCGGTTTCCCGCCAGACCTCGGCAATGGTCGCCCTGGTTTCGTCCTCGTCGGCCGTGCCTGCGTCGAAATGCGCGCGGATCGCATCGAGGGCGCCGGGGTCGATGGTGAAGGCGCGCGACTGCGCCAGCGTCGCCATCAGCCGCCCGACGGCCGCCGCATCGCGGTCATAGGCGTCGAACAACGTCCGCTCGAAATTCGAGGAGACCTGGATATCCATCGACGGCGAGGCCGTCGCCTGGACGCCGCCGACCTCGTAGCGGCCCGTCGCCAGGGTGCGGGCGAGGATGTCGTTGATGTTGGTCGCGATCACGAGGTCCGCGACCGGGAGCCCCATACGCTTCGCGGCATAACCCGCGAAGATGTCGCCGANNCCGAAATTGCCGGTCGGCACGGTGAAGGAGACCTGACGGCCGGGGGCGCCGATCGCCACCGCCGAGGTGAAATAATAGACGATCTGGGCGACGATCCGCGCCCAGTTGATCGAGTTGACGCCGCTCAGCGACAGGCGTTCGCGCAGCGCCCGGTTGCCGAAGGCCGCCTTCACGATCGCCTGGCAGTCGTCGAAGGTGCCCTTGATGGCGATCGGGTGGATATTCGCCGCGCCGCTCGTCGTCATCTGGCGCTGCTGGAAGGGCGAGACACGGCCTTCCGGGAAGAGCATGAAGAGGTCGACATTCTTCCGGCCCCGGAAGGCTTCGATCGCCGCGCCGCCGGTATCGCCCGAGGTCGCGCCGATGATCGTCACCTTGTCGCCGCGCCGGGCGAGGACATGGTCCATCAGCCGCGACAGCAGCTGCATCGCCAGATCCTTGAAGGCGAGGGTGGGGCCGTGGAAGAGCTCGAGCACCCATTCGCCCGGTGCTACCTGGACGAGCGGAGCGACTGCCGGGTGGCGGAAGGTTGCATAGGCCTCGGCGCACATCCGGGCGAGGTCCGCGTCGTCGATGTCGCCGTCGATGAAGGGGCGGATGACCTCGGTCGCGACCTCGGCATAGGGGCGGCCGGCAAAAGCAGCGATTTCCGACGGTTTCAGCGTCGGCCAGGTCTCCGGAACGTAGAGCCCGCCGTCACCGGCAAGTCCGGCAAGCAGGACGTCCGAAAAGCCGAGCGCAGGCGCCTGGCCGCGCGTACTCACGTATTTCACAGGGCTGTGCCTTCCCCTCCCGGACGCGACGCCCGGCTCGATCGCTGAAATCTAGCGGCCGCGCGGGCAGCCGGCAAGCTTCGCCGCCGGCCTGCGGCGTCCCGACGGTCGCAAAAAAGCCTTTTGATTTGATATAGAAGCGCCTGCTTTTGGGGTGAGGAAAGTCAATGCGATTCCCGTTCCGTCCGTTTGCGTCAGCGCGCGTAGGGGTGATTTCCCTCGCGGTTGCCGCGCTTGGCGCCTGTTCGGCGCAGGACAGCGCCGATCTGGTCACCGCCGCTGCGACGCCCGCCCCGACCGCCGTTGCCGCCCAGCCGACTCTCGCTCCGTCGACCTATTGCCCGCCGATCCAGATCCGCGCCGGCACCGAGGAGATGATCACCTACGAGCGCGGCCATGAGAACGACAAGAGCTACGTGCGCCAGCTCGCCTCGATCAAGAATACCGCCCGGGAATGCGGCATTTCGGCCAGCGGCGCCCTGGTGATGAAGGTCGGTGTCCAGGGGCGGGTCGTCGCCGGGCCGAAGGGCGGCGCCGGCACGATAAACCTGCCGATCCGGATCGCCGTCGCCAAGCAGACCGGCGGCAGCGGAGCGCTCTATTCGAACCTCTTCAAGGTCCCGGTGCAGCTCACCGCGCCCGACTTTTCGAGCGCCTATGAGAAGGTCTTCGACGTCTCGGTCAACATCACGTCGAAAGACCGCAACCTGATCATTTATGTGGGTTTCGACGAAGGCAAGAAGTAAGGCCGCCCGCCGCGATTGACTCGCCGGGGCTGGCTTCTATGCTGCTTTGATCGGGACGTCGTCGCGTTCCGGTCGACCGGTCGCCGCAAGCGGCCGGCCGCAAGCGACCGCCGGGAGAGATCGGGCCTTTTCTTGGTCCGGCGCCGAAGGAGCAACCGCCCCGGAAACTCTCAGGCGAAAGGACCGGACGGTCGGCGACGCTCTGGAAAGCAGCTTGCCGCGAGGCGGGCTCACCGAAGGAGTAACCGCGCGGGGAGCCTTCCGGCCAGGTCCGGAAGAGCGACCACGGAAGCGTTTCTAGGAAAAGTGGCTTCACACTTTTCCGTCCGGAAGAGCGACCGGCAGGAGTGCGCGGGAAATCTCTCAGGTCCTCGGACAGAGGGGGTGCGGGCGGTCTCTTCGGAGGCTCGTTCGTCGCCGTCGCTCGAAAACCGGGGGTCCCATGGCCGAAGCCGTATCGGAAGACCTGAAGGAAACGCCGCTCGCCGCCCTGCACCGCGAACTCGGGGCGCGGATGGTGCCGTTCGCCGGCTATTCGATGCCGGTCCAGTACGCGACCGGGATCATTGCCGAGCACAACCAGGTCCGCGACTCGGCGGGGCTGTTCGACGTCTCGCA
>JAGRKY010000389.1 GCA_020442095.1 Bauldia sp. | reverse complement strand
CGTCGGTGATGACGAGATCGCCCTCCCCGGCGCTCACCCAGCGCCACAGGGTCGCGGCATTCGACGTCAGGCGCACCGAATAACCGGCGCGCGACAGGGCCTGGTTCAGAACAGTGCGGATTGCTGCGTCGTCATCCGCGACCAGGATATTTCCAAGCGGCATCTTACTCTTCCTTGGCTGGCGCCGAGCGGCTCGGGTAAGCCGGCATCAACACCCGAAAAACGGTCTTGCGCGGTTGGGATTCGCATTCGATCACGCCGCCATGATCGCCGACGATCTTCGCCACCAATGCAAGACCGAGGCCGGTTCCGTTCGCCTTTGATGTGACGAACGGGTCGAACAGATGGGCCACCATGTCAGGCGGGACACCCGGTCCGTTGTCGCGGACGCAGAATTCGAGCGGCAGGCTCACCTTGTCGGTGCTTCCGGCCACTGACAGCCGGACTCCGGGGCGGAAGGCGGTCGAAAGGACGATCTCGCCGTCGGCCTGGTTGCCGATGGCTTCCGAGGCGTTCTTGACGAGGTTGAGGAAGACCTGGACGAGCTGGTCGTGGTTTGCATAGACCGGCGGCAGCGACGGGTCGTAGTCGTCGACGATGCGGATATTGCGGGCAAAGCCGGACTTGGCGACCCCGCGCACCCGGTCGAACACGACATGGATGTTGACGGGCTCGCGCTCGATCGGCCGCTCGTCGGAAAAGACCTCCATGCGATCGACCAGCTTGACGATGCGGTCGGCCTCGTCGCGGATCAGCCGGGTCAGCGCGCGATCGTCGTTTTCGACCGAGGTCTCAAGCAGTTGCGCGGCGCCGCGGATCCCCGATAGAGGGTTCTTGATCTCGTGGGCGAGCATCGCCGCGAGGCCGACCACCGAGCGCGCCGCGCCGCGATGGGTGAGCTGGCGGTCGATCTTGTCGGTCATCGTCCTTTCCATGAGGAGCAGGACGACGTTGCTGCTCCCCTCGGAGGCAGGCGACGCATAGATGTCGACGATGCGTTCCGAGCCGTTGCGCGGCGTGCCGATATCGACCCGGTACTCGTTCACCGGCCCGCCCCGCTCGCGCACCTGGTCGAGCAGCGACAGGAGCGGGCTGCCGAAGGGGATGAAATCCTCGAGCAGATGCCGCTTGAGCACGGCCGCCGACGCCTGGAAGAAGGTCTCGGCGGCGATGTTGACGTCGCCGATATGGTCGTCGTCCTCGACCAGGATCACCGGGTGCGGCAAGGCATTGAGCAGGGTCCAGGCATTCGCCTCGCCCGTGGTCGAGCGGGCGCTCGCCATCGTGTCGACGTTCACGCTGCCCTCCTCTCTGATTCCGGCTCGAACAGCCCGCGCATCATCGCCACCACGGCGTCGGGACGCGTTTCGGTGAGGATCGCCCGTTTCAGGCCGTCCGCCGGCGGTTCGATATGGTCCATGTACCAGGCGAGATGCTTGCGGGCGGCGCGCACCCCGATCCGGTCGCCGTAGAGTGCGACAAGCGCCTGATAATGCTCGGCGATGATATCGGCGCGCTCCCGGCCTTCGGGGCGCTCCGGCATCCTGCCGGTGGCGGCGAAGCGCGCGATATGGCCGGGGAGCCAAGGCTGCCCGCAGGCGCCGCGCCCGACCATCACCGCGTCGGCCCCTGAGAGTGTGAGCATCCGCGCAAGGTCTTCCGGCCGCGCCAGGTCGCCATTCGCCACCACGGGCACCGAGACGGCGTCCTTCACCGCCCGGATGCCGGCCCAGTCGGCGGAGCCGTTGTAGAACTGGCAGCGCGTCCGGCCATGGACGGTGATCATCGCCACTCCGGCATCCTCGGCGCGGCGCGCGAGTTCCGGCGCGTTGATCGAGCGCTCGTCCCAGCCGAGCCGCATCTTCAGGCTCACCGGCCGCGTCGTCGCGCCGACCGTCGCCTCGATCAGCCCCAGCGCATGGTCGAGGTCGCGCATCAGCGCCGAGCCCGAATAGCCGCCGGTGACCTTCTTCGCCGGGCAGCCCATGTTGATGTCGATGATGTCGGCGCCGGCGTCCTCGGCCGCCCGCGCGCCCTCGGCCATCCACCGCGCCTCACGCCCGGCAAGCTGGACGACGTGGGGCTCGTCCCCTGCCCGTTCCGCACGGGCGCAGGCCTCGGCATTGCCCTTTGCGAGTTTTTCGCCCACGGTCATTTCCGAAACGACGAGTCCTGCGCCGAAGCGGAGTGCAAGTTGCCGGAACGGCCGGTCGGAAATTCCGGACATCGGCGCGAGAAAGACGCGGTTCGGCACGGAGACCGGCCCGATTCGCATCGGCTGCGCTAGAGTGGCTACGGACTGATCCATATGCATATTCATTAGGCACAATGGCGTTTGCTCACATGTTAGTCAACTCGGTGCCGTCCGCAAGCAGAATCGCACTGCATTGCAGCATGGGTGGTATGACGCGTCCCTGCCGGGACCGCCGCGGGATATCTTGATGAGCGACACGACCGCACTGATCGTCGCAGGCGGGCGCGGCATCCGCGCCGGCGGCGAAATACCGAAACAATACAGGAAGATCGGTGACATCCCTGTGATGCGGTTCACCCTCGATCGCTTCCTTTCGCATCCCCGCGGGATGACGGTCGTCGCGGTCATCGGCGAAGGTGACGCGGAGCTCTTCCGCTCTGTTGCTCCGCGGCATAAACGCCTCCTGCATTTTGTCGTTGGCGGCTCAACACGGCAGCAATCCGTCCGCAACGGCCTCCTCGCCCTTGCCGCCGATCCGCCGGAGCGGGTGCTGATCCATGATGCGGTCCGGCCCTTCGCCTCCGATGCGCTGATCGAGCGCGTCGTTGCCGGCCTCGACGCGGCCGACGCCGTCCTCCCCGCGTCGCCCGTCACGGCGACGCTCAAGTCCGTCGACGGCGACGGCATGGTCACCGGAACGGTGCCGCGCGAGGGATTGCGGACCGCCGAGACGCCGCAGGGCTTCCGTTTCGACGCGATTCTCGCCGCGCATGAGCGCGCGGCGGCGGCCGGCCTCGACTTCACCGACGATGCCGCCGTCGCCGAATGGGCGGGGATCCCGGTCCGCGTCGCCGACGGCGAAAGCGGCAACGTCAAGCTCACCACCGCCGAGGAGATCGCGGCCGCCGACCATCGCCTCCACGCCGAGGCGGCCCTTGCCCTTGGCGACGTCCGGGTCGGCACCGGCTACGACGTCCATGCCTTCGGACCCGGCGACAGCGTCGCGCTTGGCGGCGTCGTCATCCCGCATGCCCGGGGCATCTCTGCCCATTCCGACGGCGACGTCGCGCTCCATGCCCTCACCGACGCAATCCTCGGCGCGCTTGCCGAGGGCGATATCGGCGATCATTTCCCGCCGTCCGACCCGCAGTGGAAGGACGTCTCCTCGGACCGCTTCCTCCGCTTCGCCGCCGAGCGGGTGACAGCGCGGGGCGGCGTCATCGCCAACCTCGACATCACGATCGTTACCGAGGCGCCGCGCATCTCGGCCCATCGCGCCGCCATGCGCGAGCGGATCGCCGCGATTTGCGGCATCGCCGTCGACCGGGTAGCGGTCAAGGCGACGACCAACGAGCGGCTCGGCTTCATCGGCCGCGGCGAAGGCCTCGCCGCCACCGCGACCGCCACCGTCCGCCTGCCTTTCGGGAGCGCGCGGCCATGACCGACCTTACCCGCCACCTTCCCCTTGCCCGCGAGATCGTCGAGAAGGCCACGGCGGCGGGCCTGATGGTGGCGACCGCCGAGTCCTGCACCGGCGGCCTGGTCGCCGGCACCCTGACCGAGATCGCCGGCTCCTCGGCCGTGGTCGATCGCGGCTTCGTCACCTATTCCAACGAAGCGAAGGCCGAGCTGCTCGGCGTCCCGAAGGAGCTGATCGAACGGGTCGGCGCGGTCAGCGAGGAGGTGGCGAGGGCCATGGCCATCGGCGCCATCGCGCGCTCCCGCGCCGATATCGCCGTCGCCATCACCGGCATCGCCGGTCCAGGCGGCGGCTCGGCCGACAAGCCGGTCGGGCTCGTCCATTTCGCGGCGCTGCGGCGCGGCGGCGAGCCGGTGCCCTTCGCCCATGTCTATGCCGGCCTCGATCGCTCGGGCGTCCGCCTCGCCTCGGTCGGCCAGGCGCTCTGGATGATCATGGAATTGCTGGGCTGATGCCCGGTCAGGCGCGGGCCGCCGGCGCGCCGTAGACCGCGTCGGCGCGTTCCTCGAAGGCTTGCGTGAATTTCCGGAAGGCCCTGTCGAAGACCGCGCCCATCAGCATCGACAACGCCCGCGAGCGGAAGGCGTAGTCGATGTCGAAATGGACGATGCAGTCGCCGCGGCCATGCGGCTCGAAGCGCCAGACATTCTCGAGATGGCTGAACGGCCCGTCGAGATACTCGGCCCGGATCGTCATCGCCTCGCGGTCGAGCACGACCCTGGTGGTGAAGGACTCGCGGATCAGCTTGTAGGCGATCCCCATGGTCGCGATCAGGATCTCGCGGGGGCCGTCCTCGCGCCGCGAGCGGACCACCAGGCTTTCGCAGAGCGGCACGAAGCGCGGATAGCTTTCCACGTCCGCCACCAGATCGAACATGTCGGTGGCGCTGTGCGGGACGTGGCGTGCCGTCGAGAATTGCGGCATCGTCGCCGCCCGGCCTCAGCTTCCCTGCTTCGCCGCGCGCGCCGCCCGCAGCTTGGCGAAGTCCTCGCCCGCGTGGTGCGACGAGCGGGTCAGCGGCGTCGCCGAGACCATCAGGAAGCCCTTG
>JAGRKY010000388.1 GCA_020442095.1 Bauldia sp. | reverse complement strand
GACGCGCCGTCGTCGTAGAGCGGCCGCACCCCGGCATAGCGCCACCGGATGTCGGCGCGCGTCACCGGCTTCTCGGTATATTCGCTGACCGCGCCGAGCAGGTAGTCGGTCTCGTGGTCGCTGATCGCGACTTCCGACGGGTCGCCCGAGAATTCCTCGTCGGTCGTCCCGATCAGGGTGAAGGCGTGCTCATAGGGGATGGCGAAGCAGATCCGCTTGTCGGCGTTCTGGAAGATGTAGGCCCGGTCGTGGTCGAACAGCCTGTCGACCACGATATGGCTGCCCTTGACCAGCCGGTCGCGCGCGCTCGACGTGACGCCCGCGACGCCGGTCAGCACGCCCGGGACCCAGGGGCCGGCGGCGTTGACCAGCGCCCGCGCGGTGATGTCGAAGCGCCGGCCGTCGCGCCTGTCCTCCAGCGTCACTCGCCACAGCCCATCCTCGCGGTTGGCGGCGACGCAGCGCGTCCGCGTCCGGATCTCCGCCCCGCGGTCGGCGGCGTCGCGGGCATTGAGCGCCACCAGCCGCGCGTCGTCGACCCAGCAGTCGGAATATTCGAAGGCCCGCCGGTAGGTCTTCTTCAGCCCGACGCCGACCGGGTCGCGGGAAAGATCGACGTTCCGCGTCCCCGGCAGGATGTGGCGGCCGCCGAGATGATCGTAGAGGAACAGCCCGAGCCGGATGATCGGCCACGGCCTGAGGCCGTCGTGGTGGGGCAGCACGAAGCGCAGCGGCCAGATGATGTGCGGCGCCGCGGCAAGCAGCACCTCGCGCTCCGCCAGCGCCTCATGGACAAGGCGGAACTCGTAAAGTTCGAGGTAGCGCAGCCCGCCATGGATCAGCTTGGTCGACCGGGACGAGGTCGCCGACGCCAGGTCGTCCATCTCGGCGAGGAAGACGCTGAGGCCGCGCCCTTGCGCGTCGCGGGCGATGCCGCAGCCGTTGATGCCGCCGCCGATGACGGCGAGATCGTAGGATCCGCCGGGCTCCATCCATCCCCTCCGATGTCCGGGATTTCGTTCCGACAAGGGCGAAGCATAGCACCCGTCAGGGCACCGCGCTGAGATAGTGCACCGCCCGGCGGCCCGGCAGGAAGAAATAGGCGCTGCCCTTCACCGTGACGAAGTCGCGCAAGCCCTTCACCCGGATCGGACCGTCAGTGGTCGGGATGGTGAAGACGCCGCGCTTGTCGCTGACCCCGACGAAGGCATCGACCTCGGATTCGAGCCCATGGAAGCTCGGCGCCAGCGCCCAGGTCTGCTGGATGAAGCCAAACTGCCGGTCGATATCGGTGTTGAGGCACATGAAGAGCAGCCCCGTCGTCCCCGCCTTGTCGGGCCCGTAGGTTCGTCCGACCCTGAGGATGCGATGGCGGTTGCTGATCGCGAGCTGCGCCTCCGAGCCCGGCTCGAAGGTCTCGCGGGGATTGGAGCGCCGGATATGCGCGCCAAGCGGACATCGCGCCCCGGTCGAATCCTCGGCCCCGTAAAGAAAATCGTTGTCCGGTTTGACCGCCCGCTTCGGCGCGCTCGCGCCGGGTACCGTGGCAAGGTCGCTTGCCGGGCCGGTCGGGTTGCGCACCAGCGACGACCCGTCCTTCCAGCGGCCGACCATCTTGGCCGCGATCCATTCCTCGAGCGGCACCTTGCCCGTATCGGGCGCGCGCCCCGCCGCCCTCAGCGCCGCCGCCGCCTCGACGAGGAAAGTCTCGAATTCGGGCCGGTCCTGCTCGAGCTGGCGGACGACAAGGAAGGAGCCGTTGCGGCCGAGGTCGCGGCGTTCGTTCGGCGATGGCGGCGTGAAGCGCGGCCGCTGGGCGAAGGGGTCTTCCCCCAGCGCCGGCAGGAGACCATCCGGGTCGGCAGCGGCCGCCACCGAGGGCGACGGCGGCAGGTAGCCGAGATTGTCGGGATAGCCGATGACGAATTCGCCCGCCTCGACAAGATGCGTCGCCTGCGCCGGGTCGCCGCCGCGCGAGATGCCGCGGATACGCGGCTGCGAGATGCCGTCGGCAAAGCCGAATGGCTCGCGGACCCTGACCCCCGTCGCCGGCTCGGCTTCCTTCGGGATTTCGGCAAGCGGCAGCGCATGCAGGATGTCGATCTTGTGCGCCTTGAGCTGCTGGCGCCGCTCCCTGGCAAGCCCGCCGAGCGACGTCTTGTCCTTGCCGTAGAGGACGAGTACGGCATCGACCTCCTCGCCGGGCTTCCCCCACAGCCAGTCCTTGGGATCGTTGCGGCCGGTATCGCCGAGGGCGCTCGCCCGCCAAGGCACGTTGCTGCCATGCTGGAAGGCGAGCGGGAAGGTCACCATGTCGTCGCGGGTGAGGCCAAGCTTCGCGAGCCCGTCCTTCGACAGGCCGAGCACGGTCGCCTGGGCATCGCCCCGCGTATCGCCATAGGCGATCTCCGGCGCGACCTCGGCGAGCCACGCCTTGGTACCGGCCCGGTCGCCCGCGAACCGCAGGAACAGGCTGGTCGAGAAGCGCAGCCGGCCGAGCCCGCCGAAGACCAGCGTCGGGATTTCCTTCAGCTCCAGCGCATCCGGCCGGCGGATCTCCGAGCCGAAGCAGGAGAGCCAGTCGGCCGCGTCCCCCTCGGTCACCGCCGCCGCGATGCCCTGGCGGATCGCCGCGTTGATCCGGATGCGGTTCAGCGTCAGGTCGGGATAGGCGGTGTACCAGAACAAGGTCGTCCGCTGCTGGCGCCGCGTCCACAGCCGTAGCCGGTCGCCGTCGGCGCAGCCCTTGAAGATCAGCTTCTCGGATTTCGGGAAGCCGACCGTATTGCTCCAGATGCCGGTGACGCCCTCCCGCGCCTTCTCGATGAAGTCCTCGATATAGCTCTCCCACACCCCGTCATAATTCGAGGTGAAGAGCAGCTTGTCGCTGCCCGGGAGCACCAGCCAGCGCGCGAAGTGAATGACCCCGGTCGTGCCGAGGAATCCCGGCCGCGAGAAATGGACGGCGAGGATGCCGGCAAACCACAGCCCGGCCCGAAGCGTCAGCCAGCGGAGCGGCCCCGGCTTGATCGTCGACACCGCAGCGAGATGGCTCTGGCGGGCATGTCCCTCGCGCTTCATGTAGTCCGCAACCTTGTCCGGGTCGGGCGGAATATCCTCGGGGATATCGGTCTCCTCCGCGCGCCGCAACGCGCCATAGACCGGAATGAGGAGGAGCAGCTCGCCGATCAGGACGAGGGTCGCGATCCAGGCGCCGAGCGCGAAGCCGCCAAGGATCCACACGACGACCAGCACGATTCCCGCGACGACCAGCAGCGGCCACAGGAAAGCGGTGACCGCGGAGAGGATGATCGCTCCCCACGATGCCGAGGGCATCGGGTCGAGCGACGGCGCGGGCGCCGCGGTGAAGGCCCATTTCGCGCTCTCGTCGTCCCACAGCCGGTCGCGGACCTTGGTCAGCGTCGCGAGCGGAGTCGTCGGCGCAATCTCGTCGAGCATGCCGGAGACCCGCCGGGCAAGGTCCGCCTCCTGCCGGATCTGCGTGACCGTGAGCCCGGGCGTCCCGTCGAAATTGACCCCCGGATTCGAGAACCATCCCTGCCCGACCGGCTGGTGATGCTTCTCGAGGAAAGTCGCGAGATCGGCGCCGCCGAGGTCGACGCCCGCGACGCCGAGAAGGTCGGTAAGTTCCGCCTGCAGCGTCGCCGCCAGTTTCGCCGCCACCTCGGCGATCGACCCGTCGGCATTCGCCTCGATGATGATGTGGCTCGGCTTGCCGCCATCGTCGCGGACCACCCACATGCTGATGAAATGGACAAAGGCAGCGGCGTCCAGCTTGTCGCCGATCGCCGCGACCGGCGGATTGCCCATCGCGTCGAGGCGGGCTTCCACGGCGTCGCTGCGCCCGGCATCGAAGGGGATCACGACGGAGAGAAAGGCGTGGGTCATGGCTTGGTCTCCGGGGCTGTCGGGCTAGGGGTCCGGCGTCCGTCGATCGAACGTCACCACGAGATGCTGGGGGAAGGAGCCGAGGTGGCGGAGCGTCCCGTCGACGCCCTCGGCCCGCCTGAGATTGTCCTGGACGAGAAGCGCCTTCATCGTCTGGGTGATCTGCGCCTCGGCGATCAGCGCGCCGAGACACCAGTGCAGGCCGTGGCCGAAGATCATGTAGTCGGTCGCCGGCCGGCCCGGGTTGAAGCGCCACGGATCGGCGACCCGGCGCTCGTCGAACATCGCCGACCAGGTGCTGACCAGCAGCACCTCGCCCTTGCGGATCGTCTTCGCCCGCCGGGTCCCTTTCGCCACGACAGTATCCTCGCCGCAACGCCGGAACGGCCCGGGATTGATCGGCTTGAAGCGCGACGCCTCGAACAGGCACCGCCACAGCAGAGCGTCGTCGCCGGCGCGCGCCGCGGCCTGCGCCTTTTCGAGAAATTCCGGACGCTGGAGCATGATCTCCAGCATGTTGCCGGCCGCCATCGTGTTGGTCGGCACGAATCCCGCGATCATCCCGACCAGATAGGTCCGTATCGTCTCGTCGTCGGGACCGTCCGGCATGGCGAGCAGTCGGGCGATGACCGTGTCGGCGGCGGGCGAAGCCTTCGCCTTGGCGATCGACGCATCGACGATCGCCCGCAGCGCCTCTGCGCCTGCGACCGCCGGCGGCCGCGCCCGCGGATCGTCGAAGGGATCGGCGAACATGTACATGCTCATCGCGAAGGTCCATTGCGAGAACGGCACGCGCTGTTCCGGCTCGAGCACGATGCCGTAATAGTCCTCGCAGATCCGGGTCGGGACCAGCGTGATCAGGTCCTCGATCGCGTCGAGCCGGCCGTCGGCTGCCTCGACGATCCCGGTCGCAAGCCGCGCCGCCATCGGCGTCACGATCGCCGCGATGTCCTCGCGGCGGAAGGCTCGCATCACCTGTCTCTGGATCGCCCGGTATTCGGGGCTCTCCGCCATGCCGAGCACGAAATTCGGCCCGCCATTCAGCTCCTTCACCTTGTCGCCGAACAGCACCGGGAAGGCCTCGTCGGCGCCGAGCACCTCCTGGACGTCGTCGTAGCGGGTGATGAAGGTCAGGCCCGTCCCGGGCAGTCGCGCGATCGGCCAGAAGCGGCGCATCAGCCGCAGGAAGACCGGCAGGTTGGCAAGGAACCAGCTCGTGATCTTCGCCTTCGTCCCGGGTTCCGGCTGGAGCGCCTGCGGGTCGAAGCCGCTACCGGGCGCACCGACAGGTCCGCCGGATGCGGCAAGGCCGCCGGTCGCGCTCGTCTCCATGGCTGTCATGACGCGCCTCCTCTTGGACGTCACCTGACTCGTTGCCGGAATGTCCGCCGCCTGCCGGTCACTCCAGGGAATCGAGTAGCAATTTTGCCGCCTTCAGGTCCGGCGTATCGAAGCCTTCGGTAAACCAACCGTAGACGCCGCCGAGCAGCTTCGCCGCCTCCGCCCGCCGGCCGCGTTCGGCATGGAGGCGCGCAAGCCCGGTCGCCGCGTGCAGCTCCCAGTGCCGCGCCTGCCGCCGTCGCGACGCGGCGAGCGCCGCCTCGTAACTGCGCACGGCGCCGTCGGCATCGTCAAGGTCGAGCAGCAGTTCGGCACGAACCCGGTGGATCTCGCCCTCGTCGCCATAGGCCTCGGAGGCGTCGGCGATGCGGGTCGCCTCCTCGAGCTGTTCGAGGCCCTTGTGGTAGTCGCCCGCGCGGCGATAGGCCGAGGCGAGCCAGCGATAGAAGGTCGTCGTATAGAGGTGCGCCCCGCCGGCGCGATAGGCCGATATCCCGAACTCGATCAGCTTGATCCCGTCGTCGACGTCGCCGAGATCGGCCCGCGCCCAGCCGCGGAAGATCAGCACGAAGGCCCGGTAATAGGCGAGGCCATGCTCCTCGTTGACCCGTTCGAGCTCGTCCAGCGTACCGAGCGCGCCTCGCGGGTCGCCGAGCAGCAGCTGGGTGAAGGCGAGGCCGTTGAGGGCATGCGCCATGCTGTAGGCCTGGTTCAGTGCATGCGCCTCGGCGACGGCGCGGTCGCGCATCGCCCGTCCCTGTTCGAGGAAGCCGAGATAGATCAGGATCCACGACAGGTAGGCGGTCACCACCACCTGGGCGTCCTGGACGCCGAGCGCCGCGTAGGCCGGCTGGTCCTCCCGTTTGTAGAGCCGCTGCGCCTCCTCGAGGCTCGCCCGGGCGGCGACGAAATTGCCCCGGGCGAAATCCGTCACCCCGCTCGAACGCCGGCCGAGCAGCGTCCAGATCGTGTCGTTGCGGGCAAGACCGAGGCGCAGCAGTTCGCTCGACCGCCGGGCCGCGGTCGGCAGCGCGTTGCTGATCAGCGAGAAGGCCCATTGCCCGCTCAGCACCGCCGCGAGCTGGGGCGGCTCGCCGAGCTTGTCGCAGGTCGCCCGCGCCGCTTCCATCGCCTCGAAAGTATCCTTCGAGGTGTAGCCGGTATGCGCGATCAGCGCCTGGGTGAGATAGAGATAGAGGTCGAGCTCGAAGCGATGGCGCCGCTCGCCCTCGGGAAGCCGCTTGACCACCGCGACGCCGTTGCGCAACCGCTCGACCGCTTCGGCGACGGCCGAGCGGGCAAAGGCGCTCCGTCCCGCCATCAGCCAGTATTCGACCGACTTTTCGAGCATCCCCGCCTCGGCCGCATGATGGGCGAGGAGATCGGGCCTGAGCACGACCGTCTCCGGGAAGTCCGCCTCGAACAGCCGCACCAGGTCGCCATGCAGGGCGCGCCGCGTGTCGCGAAGCATAGAGGTGTAAGCGGCCTCCTGGATCAGCGCATGGGTGAACTGGTAGCTCGCCGCGGGCGGCATGCCGCGGCGGCGGACGAGCCCGGATTCGGTCAGCTCCTCCAGTGCGCGCCGGAGCGCCGCCTCCGGCTTGCCGGCGAGGCCCGCCACCAGCTCATAGCTGAATTCCCGGCCGATGGTCGCGCCGATCAGCGCCACCGCCTTGCCGTCGCCGAGCCGGTCGAG
>JAGRKY010000387.1 GCA_020442095.1 Bauldia sp. | reverse complement strand
CACGCGAAGAACGCCTACTGGTTCGGATCGCAGCTGTCGATCGAAGAGACCAGGGACCTCGCGCCCCACCAGAATGCGACCGGCCTCCAGGTCACCTCGGCGGTGCTCGCAGGCATGGTCTGGGCGCTGGAGAATCCGGATGCCGGCATCGTCGAGACCGACGAGATGGACTACCGCCGCTGCCTCGCGGTGCAGACCCCCTATCTCGGTCCGGTGAAGGGCTACTACACCGACTGGACGCCGCTCAGCGACCGGCCCGGCTTCTTCCCCGAGGACATCGACGAGAACGATCCCTGGCAGTTCCGCAACATATTGGTACGCTAGGCATTATCGAAACCGGGGGAAAGCCATGCACAGAATCGCAGTCGCCACCGTCTTCCTTCTTACCGCTGTTGCAGGCGCGACGGCCGCGCCGATGACCGTCAAGGACGGCGCCGGAACCGTCTATCAGCTCAACGAGGACGGCAGCTATGCGATTGTCGTCACCGGCGAGGACGGCAAGACCTACCTGCTGTCGCCGGACGGCAAATGGTCCGGCGCCGAGGAACCCGCGACAGAGGACTTGCTGCAGCAGTTCGACGCCTTCCTCGAGAAGGCCTTCACCGAACCGGGCGCGCCGAAGCTCGTCGAGGGCGAATGGCCGAAATACAAGGCCTGCCTCATGGATGCCTTCGCGAAGCTGCCGGTCAGCGCGCAACGCATCATCGTCGCCGCACCGGGGCCGCGCGAGGCCTTCAAGCAACTCCAGGAAGAGGACCCCGCGTCGGCAAAGGCCCTCGAAGACACCGACAAGGTCTGCCGCGGGATGGTCAAGTTCAAGTAGGCGGCCGGGACCTATCCGAGCAGGCTGATCGCCGCGACGATGACGATGACGACGATTGCGATGCCGCCGATCCACATGATCCGGTTGCCGGATTCGGGCTGGCGGTATCCACCATCGCGCTGACCGGTGGGGCCTGCGTCGACCCGGCCCCGCTCGATCGGGCCTTCCTCGAGAGGCGCACCGGGGTCGTCGAGCCTTTCGTGCAGCCCCTCCTCCGCCTCTTCGACAATGCGTTTGACCTGGTCTCGGTCGGGACCATCCTCCGACGCCATCCGCTCCTCCCCCATTCGCTTGACGATCAATCCATCCGTTATCAGTAACCCAGGCGCGACGGAATGAGAAAGCCCGCCGACGTCGGCCCTTGCCCGGGCCGCCGGACCATCAGCTGAACTGCCGGTCGTCGGATGTCTCGTGATCCGGCAGGTCGCGGCCACAAATCCGCGAACGGCCCGCCGATTTCGCCGCATAGAGACGCTGGTCGGCGGCTTTGAAAAGGTCGTGCAACGTTCGCCCGTCTTCCGGCGCCGAAGCGACACCGACGCTGGCGCCGATTCCCTCGTCGACTCCCCGTGGCGTGATCGTGCCGATCCGCCGGCGAAGCCGCTCCGCCGCGAGCATCGCCGGCGCATAGCCGAGCCCGTCGCAGATCGCCACGAATTCGTCGCCGCCGTAGCGGTACACTTCGTCCGTCGGCCTCACCGCGCCCTGCATGGCCGGGGCGAGTTTGCGCAGGATACGATCGCCCTCCGCGTGGCCATAGGTGTCGTTCAGGCGCTTGAAGTAATCGACATCGACGAAGAGGAGGCTGACCGGACGGCCGGCTGCGACCGCATCCGCGACCTTGTCCTTGCCATGGGTGTCGAGGCGGCCCCGATCGAGGACGCCGGTGAGGCTGTCCCGTCCGGTCTTGCGGAGAAGCTCCTCGTAGCGCTGGCGATAGGTCAGCGTGTCGAAGACGTCGCCGAGGCTGGCCTGATCGAGATGCGACGACCGGGGATTCTCGATCCACCTGAGATAGGCTCCCGCCATCGCGCCGAAGACGACGGCCGCACCGAGCTTTGCGAACCAGCCGCCGTAAAAGACGCTGATCGGCGCATCGACGAAGAAATAGAGGACGGCATAGAAGCCGAACTGGTCGAAGGTCAGGACGATGGCCGCGCTCAGCATGATCCTCAGCGTGTGCCGCTGGCCAAGCCATTCGCTCGACCGCTCATAGATGAGGATGATCAGGATCGCGTCGATAAAGAGCAGGACCGTGCCCCAGAGCATCAATCCGCCCATGTTGTTCATGAACATGAAGTCGGCCGACCCCGCGACCGCCTGGGCGAGGACATGGTAGCGCATCAACGCCACCAGACCGACGATCAGGAAATTGCCGATCAGCAGACCATAGATAGGCTGGCGGACAACCGCGGCATCCTCGCGGATATAGAGGAGGAGCAGCATGACCAGCTTGCCGGAGAACAGAACGATCGATCCGGGCGAGATCACCAGGCCGAGCGGAAGCTGGATGTAGAGCACGGCCGCGAGATAGGTCTCGAGGAAATGCATGGTGCCGAGGGCGCAGAAGAAGATTCCGATGCCCAGGCGATCCCTGGCTCGAAACAGCGCCGCCATGACGACGAAATAGACCGTGGCTTCGACGCCGAGAAATATCAGATTCGCCAAATATCACCCCGTCGGAACACCCCGACTAGACGAAACCGAATCACATCGCTGCTTGTCAAGTCTTCAGCCCTGCAACCCTGAACGGAACGGCGCCTGGCCGCCGGTGCTGTCCGGCTCGTCGTCGGTGATCAGCCGGGCTCCGCGCTGGTAGGTCAGGTATTGCCAGAACCAGTGGATCGCGACCAGCAGCCGGTTGTCGAAACCGGTGAGCAGGTAGATGTGGACCAGCGCCCACAACATCCAGCCGATCCGGCCGGTGAGCCTGACGCGCCCGAAATCGACGATCGCGGCGTTGCGGCCGATAATCGCCGCGTCGCCGCGATTGCGGAAACGGAACGGCTTGAGCGGCGTCCCGTCGGCGAGGTTGCGGCGCAATGCCTTGCCGAGATGCTTTCCCTGCTGGTCCGCGACCTGGGCCAGCGCCGGCAGCGGCCGGCCGTCATTGCCGGGCAGTGCGGCGCAATCGCCGATCACGTAGATTCCGTCGAATCCGGTGACGCTGAGATCCGGTTCGACGGCGACGCGCCCCTGCCGGTCGGCCGCCACCCCCAGCCAGGCCGCCGCCGGGGCGGCCTTGACGCCGGCGCCCCAGATCACGCACCCGGCCCCGACCGCCTTGCCGTCGATCTCCACGCCGCCGGCATCGACGCTGGCGACCGAATGCCCGGTCATCACCTCGACGCCGAGCCGTGTCAGCGAGCTTCGCGCATAATCCGACAGCGATTCCGCGAAGCTCGGCAGCAGCCGCGGCCCAGCCTCGACCAGCAGGATGCGCGACTCTCGCGGGTCGATATGGCGGAATTCGCGGGCGAGCGAGTCGCGGGTGAGCTCGGCGACGGCGCCGGCCATCTCCACGCCCGTCGGCCCGCCGCCAACCACCACGGTCGTCAGCATCCGCCGGCGCTCCGCCGGGTCGGTGCACATGTCCGCCCGTTCGAAGGCAAGCAGCAACCGGGCGCGGATGATACGGGCATCGGCGATCGATCGCGGTCCGGGCGCGAATTGCTCCCAGTCATCGTGGCCGAAATAGCTGTAGGAGGAGCCCGCGGCGATCACCAGCCGGCCGAAGGTGACGTCGATATCGCCGGACAGCGCGATCCGGCGATCGGCGATGTCGATCGCCTGCACCTCGTCGAGAACGACGTCGATGTTCTTGTGACGGCCGAGAATCTGACGGATCGGCCGCGCGATGTCGGCGGGCGAGAGGGCGGCCGTCGCCACCTGGTAGAGAAGCGGGACGAAGAGGTTGTAGTTGTGCCTGTCGACGACGATGACGCTGGCGCCCGACCCGCCGAGCGCCCTGGCGCAGGCCAGCCCGCCGAACCCCGCGCCGATGATCACCACGTCGGCCTTCCTGTGTTCCACGGGCGGTCTCCAGGTCGATCGGACAGCCGGCGAGCGACAGCGGCTTCCCGCGGATGCCATCCCCCGAAGCATGGTCGCGGTGCGGCGGCTTGTCGACCCCCTTGCCTCGCCGAAGGCGGAATCCCGCCATCGTGATGCCGGGTGACGCTTTCAGGATGGCGGCAGTGGGTCGCCCATGGCATATCCGCCCGCTGGCGATGCGCGACGCGGCCCTCTGGCCGGTATCGCCTTTACATCCCTTCAAAAAGAGAGATCTCGAATGACTCGTCTTCTCCTCCTCGCCCTCTTTGGCTCGGCAGCTGCGACTACCGCCCACGCCGCGGTCCGCGACGACCTTCCGACCCTCGTCGCCGCCTTCGTCGCCGAGCAACGCCCCAGCGCCGACGCCGAGCGCCAGGCACGCATCTCCGACTGCATCCTGAGCGCCTTCGAGGGTATCGCCGACGAAGAGCTCGAGACGATGATCGTCGCTGACGATTTCGAGGACAGCTTCGACAACCTGCTCGACGCCTATCCGGACCGCGAGGAGATTGTCGAGACCTGCGAGGACATGTAATCGGCTCGGGGCGCGGGGATCGGCTCAGGCGGTCCCCGCGGCTTTCCGCAATCCCGGCGATACCGCTGTTGCGACCTTTCGGATAATCTCCGGCGGAGATTACAGGCCCGAACCGAAGGGTGCCCCATGACGACCCGCCGCAGCCTTGCCCGCCTGCCTTTCGGCGCGCTCCTTGGCGCCGCCATCCTCGCTTCTCCCGCCGTCCCGACGGCAAGCGCCAACGATTCGACCGCGGAGCTCGGCGCCGGCGGCATCCAGCTCGTCCGCACCGAGGACATCGCGCTCCTCTCGGAGGACCTCTTCGTCTCGGCCGACGAGGTTCGCGTGACCTATCATTTCCGCAATCAGGCCGACACGCCGAAGACCTATCTCGTAGCCTTTCCGCTGCCGACCATCGACGCAATCGTCCCGGAGGAGATGAACATCGTCATCCCCAGGGCCGGCGATCCGAATTTCGTCGACTTCAAGGTGAGCGTCGACGGCATCCCGATCGTCCCGTCCATCGCGGAACGGGCGACCGCCCTCGGCGTCGATCGCACGGCGGAGCTCCAACGTTTCGGGCTGCCGCTCAACCCCATCGCCGACGGTCTCTACCAGACGCTCGAGGCGCTGCCCCAATCGACCAAGGACGAGCTCAACCGGCTCGGCCTCGTCTATGTCGACCCCTACAGCGTCCAGGCGGCATGGAAGCTGGAGACGACCTTCTATTGGGAGCAGACCTTCCCGCCGGGCCGCGACGTCGTCGTCGAGCACAGCTACGTGCCGGTGGTCGGCTACGGATTCTTCGGCGACTACGCGCTGACTGATCCCTATTACAAGACGCACTACTGCATCGACGCCGACTTCGACCGCGCCGTGCGGAAGAAGCTCGCCGCCGTCAAGAACAACAGCAACCCCTACCTCGATGAAAAGCGGCTGAGCTACATCCTGACCACCGCCAGGAACTGGTCCGGCCCGATCGGCGACTTCACGCTGACGGTCGACAAGGGTTCGACCGACGCGCTGGTCAGCTTCTGCGGGACGGGCGTGAAGAAAGTCGCGCCGACCCGGTTCCAGATAAAGGCCAGGGACTTCATCCCCGAGCAGGAGCTCGATGTCCTGATTGTCACGCCGGCCCGGCAGAACTGATCGGACCGGATCTCACCGATTTCTGTGCCGCCTGCAGTCGTCGCCGAAGACGACAGGGCTCGATTATTGTCGGGACACCCCGACGGCCTACTCAGAAGAGCTTTACGTCTTTCATACACGGTATTCGTGTAATATAAAGATAACCAATCGATTGCATAAGGTTGTTTTGAGCGGTCTTTGCGTTAAACGGCAAGTCCTGACAAAGCCGTGCACTTCATGTTAACATGAATTGTTCTCACCAAGCATTGGGAGGAACTCCGATGACAACTTGGGAAGTGCACGGCAGGGAACTTGCCAACTGCAACTGCGCGACCGGATGCCCATGCCAGTTTATGGCATTGCCGACAAAAGGGCATTGCGAGGCGGTCGCCGCCTTCGAATTCGATTCCGGTCACTTCGGTGACGTCGATCTCGCGGGAACCAGATGCGCGATGGTCGTTCAGTGGCCCGGGCCGATCCACGAGGGCAACGGCACGATGCAGATCATCATCGATGAGAGCGCATCGCCCGAGCAGCGGAAGGCCCTTAACAGCATCATGATCGGCGAGGAGACCAAGGAGATGGCCACCATGTGGTGGGTCTTCTCGGCCATGTCGCCGACCAAGCTCGAGACGCTCTACAAGCCGATCGAATTCGAGATGGACATGGAGGGTCGCACCGGACGCGTTCGCATCCCCGGCGTCTTCGAGACCGAGGCCCGGCCGATCACGAACCCGGTCACGGGCGCGGAGCATCGCGCCCGCATCAATCTCCCCCATGGGTTCGAGTTCCGTATCGCGGAGATGGCCAGAGGCACGACAAAGACCAGCGGCGCCATCGATCTCCCCAACAACCAGGACACACATGTCCACATGGTGGAGATCCATCTGTCGCACCAGGGCGTGCTCGAAGCGGCCTGAGCCGCGGGAACCGTGGGCGACAGGAGCCTGACAGAGCAGCTGCTCCTGCGCGACCGGATGGTTCTGGTCGCGATTATCGGACTGTTGTTCGTGCTTGCCGGCCTCTACACGGTCTTCGGAGTCGGCATGCGGATGAGCGCCCTCGACATGACGGCGATGCGCGGGATGCGGGACATGCCCGGCCCGGGCATCGCCGGCCAGTGGCCCGCCGGATACGCGCTGCTCGTCTTCCTGATGTGGTGGATCATGATGATCGCCATGATGTTGCCGAGCGCCTCCCCGACGGTCCTTCTTTATGCCGCGATCCTGAGACGCGGACGGGAGCCCGAGCGTATTCCGGCGATCTCGGCAGCGTTCGTTGCCGGGTATCTCGTCGCCTGGGCCGGTTTCTCGGCGATTGCTGCCTTGATCCAGTGGCTGCTCGAGGCCCGCGGCGTCGTCTCTGCGACGATGATGACCCTGACAGATACCGTCGCCGGCGGACTTCTGCTGACCGCCGCGGGAATCTTTCAATTCACGCCGCTCAAACGGGCGTGCCTGCGGCATTGCCGGTCCCCTGTCGAATTCATCACGCAACACCGGCGCCCCGGCGCCTCGGGAGCCTTTGTCATGGGGCTCGAACACGGCGTCTATTGTCTGGGGTGCTGCTGGTCCCTGATGGTGCTGCTCTTCGTCGGCGGCATCATGAACCTGTTCTGGATCGTCGGGCTCGCCGCCTTCGTCGCGCTGGAGAAGCTGACGCCTTACGGGGAGGCGCTCGGCAGGATCGCAGGCGTCGTCCTGATCGGCTGGGGAGCCTGCGTGGTCGTCACGTCACTCTGACCGTGGTGCCGGCGGAAGCGTTAGGCGATCGTCACGATGCCGCCGGCGCCTTCCTCGGTGCCGAAGGCGAGGCGGCCGCCCCGGTCGTCCCAGGCCAGCGCCGTCACCGGACCGCCGCCGGGCCGGCGCATCAGCGCCTCTTCGGCATCGGCGAAGCGCACCGCCATCACCATGCCGTCCTGATAGCCGATCGCCAGCAGCTCCTCCTTCGGATGGCACGCGACCCGGGTCACCAGCACCTCGCGGGCGCCGAGCTGCAGCGGCGGCTTGCCCTGCGGCCCGTCCTTGGTGTGGAACGGCCAGAGCACGGCCGCATTGGCGCCGGAGGTGGCGAGGAACCGCCCTTTGGCCGACCACGACAGCGACCGCGGCTTCGCCGGATAGCCGCTCATCCGCATGTCCTTGCCGTCGTCGATCCGCCAGCCATGGAGCTGGTTGTCCTGCATCCCGGTCAGCAGATACTTGCCGTCCGGCGAGAAGACGACGGCGATATGGGCGCCCTTCCATTCGAAGGCGACGGGATCGGCGTCGGTGCCGACCCACCACAGCGTCACCCCGTCATAGCGAGCGACAGCGAGCCTCAACCCCTTCGGCGCGAAGGCGACGCCGCCGACCGCGCGCGGCAGGTCGAAGGCGCGCTCGCGCCCGTCACCGAGGCGCACCTCGGCGCGTCGCCCCGAAGCGAAGGCGACCGCATCATCCGGGCCGGTGGCGATCTGGTCGATCCATTTGCCCTTGCGTTCGGCAACCGCGGCGACCGTCCCGTCGGCGGTGATCCGCGCAACCAACCCGTCGTCGCCGCCGGTGACCAGCGACCTGCCGTCCCTGCTCCGCTCGGCGGCGAGGATCGCGCCGGCATGAACCGTGGTTGTATCCTCGTCGTCGCCTGTCAGCCGGCGAACCGTCCCGTCGCCGAGCGCGAAGACGGCGGTGTCGTCGAGGAATGCTGCCTCGACGACATAAGCGCCGAAGGCCTTTTCAACGCGTTCCGTCATGACATCGGCTCGCCGATTTCGACCGCGTGGCCGTCCGGGTCGTAGAAGCGGAAGACCCGCTGCCCCCAGGCCTGCCGGTCGAGGCCGTGGATCAGCGTCACCCGGTCCCTCGGTCTGGCGAAACAGGCGTCGATATCGTCCTCCTCGAAATAGAGCAGCAGGTTGCGCCGGCCGTAGGGACCGGTGTCTTCCGTGTCGGCCTGATCGCCCCATACGGTCCGCGCCAGCGCCGCGCCGTCATGGATCGCGAAATGGCCCTCGAAGAGCACGAAGGCGCCGTGATCCTCGGCGACCGTCAGGCCGAGGACGTCGCGGTAGAAAGCCTTCGATACTGCGATGTCGCGAACGAAGGGAATCGGATTGACGAAACGCATCGCCCCTTTGCCCATCGCGCCGGTCAGGCCGGCGTGACCGCGCAGGCAGCGAAGCCGGCCTTGATCAGATCCGCATCGAGTCGGCGGCCGATGAAGACGAGCCGGCTCTCGTGCTTCTCGTCCTCGCGCCACGGGCGCTGGTGGTTGCCCTCGATGATCATGTGGACGCCCTGGACCACGTAGCGTTCCGGATCGTCCTTCAGCGCGAGGATGCCCTTCAGACGCAGGATATCGGGGCCGAAGCCCTGGGTGATCTGCTCGATCCAGGGAAAGAAGCGCTGCGGGTCGAGATCGCCCGCCCTGAGCGACAGGCTGGTCACCAGCGGGTCGTGGGCCGCGTGGTGATGATGGTGGTCATGGTCATGATGGTCGTGGTCGTGCCCGTCATGATCATGGTGGTCGTGATCGTGATCGTGGTCCTCTCCCTCGAGGAATTCCGGATCGAGGGTGAGGATGCGATCGAGATCGAAGGCGCCGCGATCGAGCACCCGGTCCAGCGGCAGCGCGCAGCGCTCGGTCCGGTGGATGACGGCATGCTCGTTGATCGCCCGGATGCGGCGCTCGACTTCGGCGAGTTCCTCCGGCGTGACGAGGTCGGTCTTGTTGAGGATAACGACGTCGGCGAAGCCGATCTGCTCTTCCGCCTCGGGGGCATCGTCGAGCCGCGCGATCAGGTGCTTGGCGTCGGCGACGGTGACCACCGCGTCGAGCTTGGCCTTGGCCCGCACTTCGTCGTCCATGAAGAAGGTCTGGG
>JAGRKY010000386.1 GCA_020442095.1 Bauldia sp. | reverse complement strand
GGCGATGGCGTAGCAGGCGAATTTCTGTTTGGTCAGGTAGGCGCAGGCGGCACGCGCCTCCGCCTTGCCGGCGAAACCGGCGAAGCGGGCGCGATAGAGCGTGACTGAATCCTTGGCAACCGGCTCGGTATAGGGCGAGGCGCCGGCGAGCACCTTGCCGCCCTTGGCCCTGGCCTGATCGAGAAGCTTGAGCGCGGCATCCTCGGTCGGCGTCGCCGCGATCTGGATCTTCCAGCCGGAGACATCGATGGTCTGCGGCGCGACGTCGATCACGTCGTCGGAAATGTCGCCCTGGGCACGGAACTCTTCCGGCACGATCGCCGCGACGGACTGGACCGACCCCGTCTCGATCATCTGCTCGTCGTCTCCGTCAGGACGCGAGCGGGGCGTCGGGACGCTGCTGGCGACCATCGCCGTGGCGCCGTCCGGCAGGATCTTGCCGGCGATCTGGGCGCCGCCCGAGGCCCGCGGGACGTATTTCTTCAGCAGCTCGGCCATCTGCTGGTCGCGGGCCGATCCGGTCTTGCCGCCGAGCACGACGGCGACGACGCGGCGGTCACGCTGGTTGACCGAGGTCACGAGGTTGAAGCCGGAAGCCCGGATGTAGCCGGTCTTGATACCGTCGACGCCGGGATACTTGCCGAGCAGCCGATTGTGGTTGCCGATCTTCGTCCCCTTGTAGGTGAAGCTCGTCGCCTTGAAATAGGGGAAGTAGTTCGGGAAGCGGTCCTGCAGCGCGCGGCCGAGAACCGCCATGTCGCGGGCGGTCGTCACCTGGGCGTTGTCGGGAAGGCCCGAGGCGTTGCGGAAGGTGGTGCTGTTCATGCCGAGCGAACGGGCTCGCTTGGTCATCATCGTGGCGAAGCCGCTCTCGGTGCCGCCGAGATATTCACCGATGGCACAGGCGATGTCGTTTGCCGAGCGGGTGACCAGCGACAGGATCGCGTCCTTGACGGCGATCGACTGCCCGGCCGGGACGCCGAGCTTCGACGGCGGCTGGGAAGCGGCATGCTTCGACACGGGAATGCGGGTGGAAAGCGAGACCCGGCCACTGTCGATCGCCTCGAACAGCAGGTAGAGGGTCATCATCTTGGTCAGCGACGCGGGGTAGGTGCGGCTGTCGGCGTTGCTCGAATAGAGCACCTTGCCGGTTTTCGCATCGACAACGATCGCAGCGTTGACGACAGCCTCGGCATTGCTCGCACCGATCGCCGCCGTCGCGGCGCATGCGACGAGCATGGTCCGCATCCAGGTTGCGCCGCGCCGGTGGAGCGCCCGAAGTCGTTTCGTCATGAATTCCGAACTCCGCACCCTGACGACTCATAACACGAGTCGCCCGTCCCAAAATCTCCGGCAGCGCACATCAGACGGCGACATCTTCCCCGACCCTCAAGCGCAGCGCGCTGGCGGGGAGTCCGAGTCCCTGGACCTGAAACGCCGATCAAACCGCCGGAAAAGTCCCCACACATACCGGCTGCCGGTCTCGTCAATGACAGTATGGAGGTGAAGTTACAAATCCGTAAAGCCCCGGAGGCGCGGCAATCTGCACCGCCTATTGTGCATCGCACAAAAAATCCTTGACGGGAATGGTGCAGTGCACATATTAGGTTGCAGCATCGACTGGCGAAGAAACGCCGCGTCACCGAAAGGACGGAGAAGATGAACAGCGCGTTCGACGACTTCCAGAAATTCAGCAAGGAGAATGCCGACATGGCGATGGAAAGCGCCAATGTCGTGACCAAGGGTTTCCAGACCATCGCCTCCGAGGCCGCCGACTACTCGAAGCAGTCCTTCGAGGCGGGCGCCGCCGCGATGGAGAAGATCATGGCCGCCGGAACGCTCGACAAGGCGCTTGAAGCGCAGACCGAATATGTCCGCTCCGCCTATGAGGGCTATGTCGGCCAGGCGACCAAGGTCGGCGAGATCTTCGCCGGGATGGCGAAGGCCGCTTACAAGCCCTACGAGGGCATGTTCGGAAAGTTTCCGAAGTAAGCCGACCTCCTCGAGAGCCGACCTCTTAGAGAGAAGTGTCCCGCGGCGACGGCCGCGGGCGGGAAGGCCCGGTTTTGCCGGGCCTTTCTTTTTTTGCCTCGAGGTGGCGTTGGATTCGTCGCGACCGAGACCTAGATATTGGGTCCGGGCAGTCGTCCCCGGTGTCCATCATCGAAATGGCGAGAAAAATTTGACGCGAATGGATTGCGCGGCCGACAGTTTGTCGTCAGGATTCGAGTATGCCGAGATTGGTGAGCCGACAAGATGAGCAATTCGAACCGGCGACCCGATGATGGCGATACCGGGATCGGTGTCGTCACAAAAACCAGACCGCGGACGAAACGCCCGAGCCTCTACCGCGTCCTCATTCTCAACGACGACTACACGCCGATGGAGTTCGTCGTCCACGTTCTGGAGCGCTTCTTTCAGAAGGGGCGTGAAGAGGCGACCCAGATCATGCTGCATGTGCATCAGCACGGCGTCGGGGAATGCGGCATCTACACGTTTGAAATAGCGGAAACCAAAGTGACGCAGGTGATGGATTTCGCCAGGAAGAACCAGCATCCGCTACAGTGCGTCATGGAAAAGAAGTGAGGTCTCCCGTGCCGTCGTTTTCCCGCAATCTCGAAAAGGCGTTGCATCAGGCCCTGGCTCTCGCAAGTGAGCGCCACCAGGAATATGCGACGCTCGAACACTTGCTGCTGGCGCTGATCGACGATCAGGACGCGGCCGCGGTCATGCGCGCCTGCAACCTCGACCTCGACATCCTGCGGCGGAACCTCGTCGAATATATCGACACCGAACTCGCCAACCTGGCGACCGGGTCGGACGAGGATTCCAAGCCGACCGCCGGCTTCCAGCGCGTCATCCAGCGCGCGGT